>JAWWCG010000204.1:0-6349 GCA_033720555.1 Kiloniellales bacterium
ACCCTGGGCGAGCGCCCCGGCAAGCGTGACCGGGCTGGTGGCGCCGGCCTGGGCCGCGCTGCAGATCTGCAGCGGCATGCCGGCGCGGATCGCCGCCTCCATCACGGCCGTGCCCTCGCCGGCGTAGCGCAGCGGCGAAACGACGTGAATGACGACGGCAAAGCAGAAGGGCTGGGTGCGGAACGCGCCCTCGGCGCCCAAGGCCATGTCGAACAGCCTGGTCACCGGCTTCACGTGAACGGCGGAATCGAAGCTGACGCCGATCGGCTTGGCGCAGGCCTTGAGGCAGGCGAAGGCCGTGTTGATATCCAGCTCGCGGGGCGTCGGCATGTCGCGGGCGACGACCGGGCGCACACCGTAGTGGATGTGTTCGCTGAGCTCGACGATCCGCATGAGGCGATAGAGATCGGCGAGCGAGGAATCGCGAAACCTCAGGCTGGCGGCGTCCAAGAATTGGACCGCGGCGCCCCCGGTTCCGATATGCACGCGCCCGCCGCCGACCTCGAGCCCGTGGTGCGCCTCGAAGCCCGGCAAGGCGACCCGCGAGGCGGCCCGCGAAATGGCGTCCTCCACCATGGCCCGCGGAAAGGTAAGACGGCCGTCGTCGCGAAAGCGCGCGCCGGCGGCGATGGCGGCCTCTCGAAGGGTCGCCGGGCAGTCCGCCACGCCGATCCGGCCGAGGATTGCGAAGGCGGCGTCTTGAATTTCCTGGCACTGCGGCGCCGAGAGCGGTCGGAAACGGCCGCCCAGCGGCGGCGGCGAAGTCTCATGCCGTGGCGTATCGATCGCTGGATCCTGGCGTCGGCGACGTCTCTGGGCCACCTCGACAATCCTCGTCTACCGGAAAGCTCGCGGCGCCACGATAGGGCCGCGCTAAAGGCGAATACAATTCAAAAACTCGGGCGGATTCCTGCGAGAAATTCACTCTAACCAGGCCGGATTCCCGGCGGCCTCCCCGGCGGCCTCGGGGCCGCTCGTACCGGCCGGAACGGCCGCCGGGGCTTCAGCGGGCCAAGGCCGGCTCGACGATCGCGCGGCACAGCTCGGCCACCGCGACGTGGCTGTCTTTTGCGATGCCGTCGACGTTCGCGTCGATGAGGCCGTGGGTCGAGTTGATCAGACCGACGTGGACCATGACCTCCAGCAAGCGCGCCTCGGCGTCGGGCGTGTGCAGGAGGCGTCGATCTGCGGCGCGCGCCGCCATCGCCGCCGCGATCGCCGTGCAGCCCCAGTTCGAGCAAGCGGCGGTCACCAGCACGTCGGCGCCGGTGATGGCGCCGATGCCGCCGCCGCAAGGACAGCTCCCCGCGGCGCCGAAGGGAACGTGCTCCCGCACCGCCTCGGCGACCTTGGCCATGCCGATCTCGTTGCCGCCGTCGCCGACCGCGACCACCGGAAGGCCCCGCCGCAGCGCCTCGTCGAACAGGCGGTCGATGCGAGCGCGGCCCATCCCGTAGTCGCGCCCGCGCATGCTGTAATAAATGCCGTTCTCGTTGCGCCCGACCCGCTCGGTCGAGAACAGAAGGTCGGGGGCCAGATCGTCCAACAGTCTTGGGGCGGCCGCGATCGCGACCGAGTCCTCGACGGGGAACGGCTGCAGCGCGACGGTGGCGAGGCTCCCATCCGCGCCGGCGGCGCGCGCCGCCGCCAGCGGAACCGTCGCGAGGCCGGCGCTGCGCATCACGGCGGCGATCGGATCGAGCAGCGTTTCTTCCGCCAGGACGACGACGGTCGCCTGGCGCGCCAGGGCAAGCGCCCGCGCGATCGCCGCGGCGCCGGAGGGCCCGTCGTTCTCGCCGATCTCGGCGGAGATCCAGGCCCGGGAGACCGATCCGGTGGTGACGACGACGGTGCCGCCGCGCGGCACGGCGAGCAGGGCCTCGCTCGCCGCGCCGACCAGCGGCGCGCCCTGCGCCGTTCGCGCCGCCCGGTAGAGATGCTCGACGCCGCGGTTGCCGATATCGAGGTTGATCAAGCGATCCAAGCGGTCGTCCAAGGCGGCCATACGGTCTTGGGAGAGCGTCATGGCGCGGCGCCTTCGCCGAACAGCAGGTCGCGAAACCAGGCCGGATCGTCCAAGCGGCCGGCGACCTCGTCGAGAGCCGCGTCGAGCCCGGCGGCCAGCGATTCGGCCCCGCCGAGGCGGGCCAAGGCGCCGGCGGTCGGCTTGAAACGGAGCGAGACGCGCCCGCCCGGCTGGCCGTGGGTGTTCGTCGTCAGGACGCCGCGCTCGCGCAGCAGCACCATGCCGGCCGCCGCCGTGGCCTCGGCCGGGACGATCGGCGTCCGCGCCGCAGCGGACCGCGCCAACAGCAGAGCGAGGACGTCCTGCTCGTCGAGCATGGGCCCGAGATCGGAGCGCGCGACGACGGCCTCGCCGAACCGTCCGACCAGGGCGTCGGCGATCTGCCAGCCGTCCCGCGCCTCCTCGCGGAGGGTCTCGGGGTCGAAGGCCTGGAGCGAGCGCAGGGCGCCGGCGGCGATCGGCGCCCGCGCCTCCATGCCCAGCTCCGATGCCTTAGCGAGCACCGCGACGACGGCAGCCGGATCTCCGACCAGGACGCCCGCGCGCGGACCCATGAGCCCCGCCTTGTCGGTGTTGGTGATCGCGAGATCCGCCCCCAGGGCAAGGCTGGGCGCCCCGCAATGGAGCACCGGTCGTAGCCGGGCGCCGTAGGCCTCGTCGAGCAGGACGGTGGCGCCGCCCGCCTTGGCCGCGGCGATCGCGGCGCGCGAATCCTCGTCGTCGAGCCGCGCCAGCGTGCTCGTCACGGTGGTGACGACGACCAGCTTGGGCTGGTGCTCTGCGATCGCCGGGCCGACCGGGTGCCGCGCTTCGACCTCGGCCAAGGCCACCTTGGCCAGCCGGCATCCGCGCACCACCGAGGCATGCGAGCGGTCGCCCTCGGGCACCACCGAGACGACCGGCCGGTCGTCGCAGAGCGCCAGGATGGCGGCGACGATGCCGGCGCTCGTGCGGTTGGCGACGGCGACCGCCTCGGTGCCGCTGCCGCCCATGTGGGCGATCGCCGCCGCCGACAAATCCCGGGCGAAGAGGCCGGGTCCGACCCACTCCTCGCAGAGCGTGGAGAGGTCCTCCGGCGCCACGGGGAAGTAGCGGGGATTGCCGGTGAAGATGCCGAGGCTGTCGGGGCCGCGCTCCTCGACGATCCGGCCGGCGAGGGCCTGGGCGCGGCGCAGGCGGCGAACCTCGTCGGTGCTGGAGCGAAGCACCGTGCCGCGCGCATAGCCGACGCTGGGATCTATGGCGTTGCCGAAGCGGTCTGCGGACATCTAAGCGCCGTCTATGCGCCGTCGACCGCGACGGTGACGCATTTGCGGAAGGTATAGGCCTCGAGCGCCCCTTCGATGGAGTATTCGCTGCCGATGCCGCTCTGCTTGATGCCGCCGTAGGACATGCCGGGAAGCTGCCCGCCGCCCTGGTTGACCTGGATCCAGCCGGCGTCGATCTGCCGCGTCATGCGGATGATGGCGCTGGCGTCCTGGGTGAAGACGAAGGCGGCCAAGCCGTAGTGGGTGTCGTTCGCCATGGCCACGACCTCGGCCTCGTCCGACCAGGGGATGGCCACCAGGACCGGCCCGAAGACCTCTTCGCGAGAGATGCGCCAGGAGTTGTCCAGCCCGGTCAGCAAGGTCGGCTTGGGGAAGTAGCCCGACACCTTCTCCGTCGGCTCGGGCGTGCCGCCGGTCAGGAACTCGGCCCCCTGGCCCTCCGCCTCGGCGACGTAGGCGCGGATCGCCGCATAGCGTTCGGCGTTGATCACCGCGCCGATGTCGTTCTCGCTGTCGAGCGCGTCGCCCACCTTCATCGCGGCGGCGGCTTCGGCGAGCCGCGGCATGAGCTTGTCCCAGATGTCGCGGTGGACGAACAGCCGCGATCCCGCCGTGCACGACTGGCCCTGGCGGGCGAAGCGCATGGCGTTGAGGATGCCGGCGACCGTCTTGTCGAGGCGGCCGTCATCCGCCGCGTCCGGGAAGACGATGCACGGGCTCTTGCCGCCCAGCTCCAGGGTCACGTTGGCGACGCGGTCGGCGGCGGCGTGGGCGATCAGCTTGCCGACCTCCGAGGAGCCGGTGAACGAGACCTTGGCGACGCCGGGATGCTGCGCCAGGGCGGCGCCCGCCTCCTCGCCGAGGCCGGTGACCACGTTGAGCACGCCCGGCGGGAAGAGATCTTCCGCCAGCTCGACCAGCCTGAGCACCGCCAGCGGCGCGTCCTCGGCCGGCTTGAGCACCAGGGTGTTGCCGGTGGCGAGCGCCATGCCGATCTTGAGGACGCCCAACTGGAGCGGCGAGTTCCAGGGAATGATCGAGCCGACCACGCCCAAGGGCTCGCGGGTGGTGTAGCAGAAGATGCTCGGCCCCAGCGGCAGGGTCTCGCCCTTCTGCTCCACCGCGACGCCGCCGTAGTACTTCAAGACCCCGGCGGCGCTCATCACCTCGCCGCGCGACTGGGTCCTGATCGCGTTGCCCGTCTCCGCGGCGAGCAGGCGGGCGACCTCCTCGGCCTCGGCCTCGAGCCGGCGGCCGAGCTCACTCAGCCTTCGTCCGCGCTCGCCGGCCGCCATCGCGCGCCAGGCCGCAAAGGCCGCCGTCGCGGCGGTCACGGCCCGGTCGATCTCGCCGGCGCCGCCGCGGCCGATCTCGGCCAGCGGCGTCCGTCGCGAGGGATTCTCCACGCTCAGTTTGGCCGCCGGCCCTTGCCACTCGCCATCGATGAAACAACCGGCCAGTCCGCGCTCGGGCAGCTTGGCTTCAACCAGGGTCTCGGGCGTCGTCATGTCACAGGCCTTCCTCGTGAAACTTCGGTGGGCGCGCGGCGCGGCCGCCACTTCGCATGAACTCGCGCCGCGCCGATTTCAGCAGATCCGGTGCGACCAGGTCGAGCCCCCCGGCAAGGAGGTCTCGACCCATCGGCGAAGCCAGGCCCCCAAGCCGGTCGATGGGCTCGCCCGCCAGCTGGGTGCGCCCGACGGATGCGCCCCATCGGCGGTCCGAGACCGCGGCGCGTGGCGCCATCTTCTCGAGCCGGCCAACTGTGGGAAGCCCGGAACGTGAAGGCAACCTCGAATTTCCGGCGTTTTCGTGAAATCGGCTCATCTCGGAACCGCGGCGCAGGACTCGGGGGCGCGACCGTGGGGCCGTTCGCGGCGGAGCGGACGCGCCATCGCGGCTCGCCCGACGGGCTGTCTAGAGCACGAGCGAGGATCCCACCGGCGGCCCTCTCAAGATCGTCCGCAGCGTTTCGAGGCCCTGGCGCAACCGGCTCTCCTCCGCTTCGTGGCTCAAGCAAAGCCGCACGGCCCTGGGCCCGCCGTCGGGATCGACGGAGAACGCGCGCCCTTCGACGATACGGACCCCGCGGGCCGCGCATTCGGCCGCGAAAGCGTCGGCCTGCCAGCCGGGTGGCAGGGTGAGCCAGAGATGCAGGCCATGCGGGTCGGCGCGCGCATCCAGATCGGCCAAGATGGCCCGGGCGACGGCCTGGCGGCGCGCCGCGTGAGCGCGCTGGGCTTCGGTCAGCCGATCCGCCGTGCCGTCGGCGATCCAGCGCGCGACGATCTCGGCCATCAGCGGCGGCGTCATCCAGCAGGTCAAGGTGAGCGCGTTGCGCAGGCCGGCGGCCTGGGACGCAGGCGCCCGCACGAAGCCGACCCTGAGGCCCGGCGCGAGGCATTTGGAGACGCTCGTCACATAGATCGTGCGCGCCGGCGCGAGTGTCGCGACGGGCGCCGGGCGGTCCGGCTTCAGCGGTCCGAAGACGTCGTCCTCGATCACCGCGAGATCGTGCCGCTCGGCGATCTCGGCAAGGTGTGCCCGCCGCTCCGGCCCCATGGTCGCTGTGGTCGGCGTGTGCAGCGTCGGCGTCAGATAGAGCGCGCTGGCGGCATGGCTCCGGCAGATCTCCTCGAGCGCCTCGGGGCGAAGCCCCTCGGCGTCGCCCGGCACCGCCTTGAGCTTGAGCGCCAGGCGCTCGGCGATCGCCTTCACCGGCGCATAGGTGAGCGCCTCGGTGAGCAGCAAGTCGCCCGGCCGAGTCACCGCCATGAGCGCGCAGAGGATGCCGTGCTGCGCGCCATTGGTGACGACCACCTCGTCGCGGCCGGCTTGGACGCCGCACCGCTGCAGCCAGGCGACGCCGGCTTCGGCGTGACGGACGAGATCGGCCTCGCTCTGGTAATCGGTCAGCGCCTCGAGCGGCCCGCTGTGCCCGAGCGCCGCCAGGGTTTCGGCGAGCGCCGGCGCGGCGAGGCCGGGGCACGGCAGGTTGCGCGACAGGTCGACCGGACCGCTCGCCGGGCGTCGCAGGTCGGCGGCCGGCGCGCCG
>JAWWCG010000205.1:0-6345 GCA_033720555.1 Kiloniellales bacterium
CCCCGGCGGCGCCGATCGCACCACGCGCCAGCTCCGCGCGCCAGCTCCGCGTCCTTGTCGTCTTGCGGCGATCTCTTTCGGCGGGGGGATGCCGTATCCCCCATGCCGCGCCACCAGGGCGTCGCGAAAATCTAATGGAAAAGCCTCGCCGGCGCCACCGGCATTGTCGCCTTCGCGGGCGACGCTCACGCCGTCTCGCCGGGATGACGGCGCGACCGCGGGGCGCAGAGCAGCAGCCGTTCGCGCCAACGCTCGATCTCGAGCGGGTCGCCGCGCGCCGCGTCGGTGAGCTCGACGCTCAGGTCGGCCACCACCTTCGCCGGCCCCTTCGAGAGGACCACCACCCGTTGCGCCAGCTCGATCGCCTCGCGGGTGTCGTGGGTGACGAAGACCACGGTCGGCTTGCGCGCCCGCCACAACTTGAGCAAGAGCGCGCGCAGCCGCGCGGCCGTGTCTTCGTCGAGCGAGACGAAGGGCTCGTCCAGCAGCAGCAGCCGGGGATCGACGGCGAAGGCCCGCGCGATGGCGACCCGGCGGCTCATGCCGAGCGACAGGGCCTTCGGGTAGGCGTCGGCGTAGTCGCCCAGGCCGATCTCGTCCAGCAGCCGGCTGGCCGTCGCTCGGTCGCTGCGGCCGCCGGGCATGACCAGGGTCAGGTTCTCGACCACCGTGCGCCAGGGCAGCAGCGCCGGGTTCTGGAACACGTAGCCGATGCGCGGCCCGCGGGCGCCGTCTGCGTCCTCTGCGTCCTCTGCGCCCTCTGTGCCCTCTGTGCCCGTCCAGGCGATCTCGCCGTCGAAGGACGTGTCGAGCCCGGCGATCAGATTGAGCAGAGTCGTCTTGCCGCAGCCGGACGGGCCGAGCACGCTCAGTATCTGCCCTTGCGGCACGTCCAGGCGGATGTCGCGCAGCACGGTCGTCTCGCCCGCCGCGCCACGGCAGGGAAACGATTTCCGACGCACGTCGACGCTGAGCATGCTCACGCCCGCCAGGCCGACGCGCGACGCTCCCACGGCTGAAAGACGCCGAGCTCGAGGAGCAGGACCACCGCCACGAAGGCGATGGTATAGGCGAGGATGCCGGCGACGTCGAAGAGCTGAAAGAAGAGGTGCAGCATGAATCCGACGCCGTCGCTGCGGCCCAGGAGCTCGACCACCAGGACGATCTTCCACACCAGCGCCAGCCCGGAGCGGGCCGAGGCCGCGAGGAACGGCGCGAGCTGCGGCAGCACGACGTGACGCAGCGTCTTCCACCGGCCGAGCCGATAGACCCGCGCCACATCGGCATACTGCCGCTCGAGCGCCCGCGCGCCCTCGCGCATGGTGACCGCGACGTTCGGTATCTTGTTCACCGCCACGGCGGCGATCGCCGCCGCCTCGGTGAGGCCGAACCAGATATAGCAGAGGATGATGGTCACCAGGGCGGGCACGTTGAGGAGCAGGATCAGCCAGGGGTCGAAGAACCGGTCGATCGCCCGCCGCTGCCCCATCGCCAGGCCGATCGCGCAGCCGATCGCCATGGCCAGGAAAAAGCTGACGGCGACGCGCGCCAGCGTGATGCCGACGTGATACGGCAGCTCGCCGGTCTCGATGCCCGCGAGCAGCACGGCGAGCACGAGCGTCGGCGCCGGCAGGGCCCGGCTGTCCAGGGCCATCGACAGGCCCTGCCACAGAACCAGCAGCACGCCCACCGACAGGCAGATGGTCGCCAGATGGGCGCGCGAGTCCGTCATGGTCCGGCGCATGGTCCTGCGATCATGGTCCGGGGAGCGCGTTGGGGTCGAGGAAAACGCCCGGGTCGAACCGCGTGCCGGCGCCGACCAGCCGCTCGCCGCCGACGCTGACCAGGATTTCGAAGAGCTGGCCCGCCGCCTTGCCGTCCAGCGGCGCGCCCGGCGCGGGTATGCCCGCCCGGTAGCCGGCCTTGAGGGCCTCGAACTCGGCGTCGCTGGCGACCTTCATCGCCGGGCGCAGGCGCTCCCAGGCCGCCGCCGAGCCGTCGAGCACGGCGTTGGTCCTGTCGATCGCCGCGAAGAACTCGCGCAGCGCCGCCGGCCTCGCCTCGATCAGGGCGCGCCGGAAGACGTAGCCGACCAGGGCCTGGGGCGCGGCGATGCCGAGATCCGCCAGCAGGCTTTCGACGCCGGCCAGCCGGCGATGACCGGCCGCCTCCAGCCGCGCCGCGTAGGGCCAGAAGGTCAGCACCGCGTCGAGGTCGCCGGTGCGGAGCTGCTCGCTCAACAGCGGCGGCGCGGCGTAGACCGGCTCGGCGTCCTCGATCAGGTCGATCTCGTGCCGCGCCCGGTACCAGGCGCGCAGGACGAGCCAGCTCTTGTCGAGCGGCCCGCCGGCGATGCCGATGCGCTTGCCGCGCAGGTCGGACACGGATTGAAGGTCCGATCCCTCGGCGAGCACGATCGCGCCGAGCGCGGTCGAATAGGGCACGAAGGCCAAGTCGTCGCCGCCGGCGTTCTGCCGCAGCGCCCAGATCCAGTCCGACACGATGATGTCGACGTCGCCGGCCTGCAAGGCGACCGAGGTGGCGTTCTTCGAGGCCAGGTTCCGGACCTTCAGGTCGAGGACGCTGCGGTCATGGAGGTTCTCGGCGATCAGCGTGTCCAATTGCCAGTTGACGGTGCCGTACTGCAGGACCCCGACGCGCAGCGCTTCGGCGGCCCGGGCGGCGGATGGCGCCCCGGCCCCGAGCGCGGCCACGGCCATGGCCGCCGCGATCGCCCACACCGCCGCTGTCCTGATCATGCCGCTCACTCCGCCAAGAGGCGATTTCGCACCAGCCAGGAGACGCCGCGCGACCAGGACTCGTCGGTGTTGCCGCGGATGTCGGCGCTCATCGCCTGGGCCAACCGGCCGCTCTCGGCATCGTAGAGGTAGATGTTGATGTTGAGAATCAAGTTGCTCACTTTCTGGACGACGCCGGTCACGGCCAGGTCGGCGCCGAGATCCCTGGCAATGGCGACGGCGCATCCGTTGCAGCCCCTGAACTGGCCGGCGGCGGCGATCCTTGCCGCCACGGGCGCGAGATCGAGAACCTCGAAACGGCCGGACTCGCGCAGCAGCCGGCGCAGCAGGTCGCTGATCAGCAACAGGCGCCGCCGCTCGTCCGGGTTCTCGCCCCTCACCTCGCCCTCCAGGCTGGTGTCGTACAGCTCGAAATCGAACACCGCCGCGCTCGCAACGGTCGTCTCGGCCTGCGTCGCATTTGTCGCATGCGCAGAGGCGCACGCCCCAGCCCATGCCAACGCTGCAACGAACGCGAGAAAACCGTTGCGTAAGGCGATCAAGGCTCGGCTCGACTCCCCAAGCACCTTCCCTCGTCCCCTCTCCGGCGTTCGCTCCCGCGGCCTCCTACCCAGGATTGCAAACGATCTTCGCAAATGCGCTGGAAAGGTCAATTGCCGACAGGTTATGGTGCTTATGGTGAGCCACGGCAAGATGGAAAGACCGCCCGCCCGATCAGGTGGCGAGCGATCAGACAGGGACACGTCAGACAGGGACACGGCCGCGCGTTAGACACCGCCGCGCGTTAAAAACCGGGAGTAGATCCTTGTTCGCGATTTCGCGGAGACCCCGAGCGCCTCGATATTCGGCGCGCCCGGTAGCGGGCGGTCTTCTTCGCGTCGTCGCCTCGCCGCCGCTGCGCGCCCTCGCGGCACTCGCAATTCTGGCAATTCTAGCAACATCCGCCGGGCCCGGCGCGGCCGAGGAACCGGCGCGGATCGTTCTCGCCTACCTCAGCCAGATCGTCGAGCGGCCGCCCAAGATCTCGAACCTCGACCTGCCGCCGGAAGACGAGGGGTTCGCGGGCGGACGCCTGTCGATCGCCGACAACAACACCACCGGCCGGTTCCTCGGTCAGGAGTTCGTCCTCGAAGAGGTGAGCGTTCCCCCCGACGGCGACGCCGTTGCCGCCTTTGCCGAGCTGGTCGAGAACGGCGTCCAGTTCGTCATTCTCGACGTGCCGGCCGACCGCCTGCTCGAGATGGCGGACAGCGTCGCCGACCAAGACGTTCTCCTGTTCAACGCCGGCGCCAGCGACGACCGGCTGAGAAACGCCGACTGCCGGGACAACGTCATGCATTTCGCGCCGAGCCGGGCGATGCTGGCCGACGCCCTCGCCCAGTATCTGGCGTGGAAGCGCTGGGGCGAGTGGTTCCTGATCGTCGGCCAGCGCGACGGAGACCAGGCCTTCGCCGAGGCGATCCGCCGCGCCGCCCAGCGCTTCGGGGCCGAGATCGTCGCGGATCGCGCCTGGGACTACGGCCCCGACGCGCGCCGCACGGCCCAGGCCGAGGTGCCCGCCTTCACCCAGGGCGTCGACCACGACATACTGATCGTCGCCGACGAGATCGGCGAGTTCGGCGAGTATCTCGCCTATCGGACCTGGCTGCCGCGGCCGATCGCCGGCTCCCAGGGCCTGACGCCGACCACCTGGCATCGCACCCACGAGCAATGGGGCGCCGCGCAACTGCAGAGCCGCTTCCGCAAGGCCTACGGCCGCTGGATGACGCCGCTCGACTATCAGGTCTGGGCGCCGGTCCGCGCCGTCGGCGAGGCGGCGACCCGCACGAAGTCGAACGATTTCGCGGCGATCCGGGACTATCTGCAGGGGCCGGACTTCGAGCTCGCCGGCTTCAAGGGCCAGAAACTCACCTTCCGGCCATGGAACTGGCAGCTTCGCCAGCCGATCCTGCTGGCGGCGCCGCGGGCGCTCGTCTCGGTCTCTCCGCAAGAGGGCTTCCTGCACGAGCGCTCGCTGCTCGACACTCTGGGTTACGATGCCCCGGAATCGGGGTGCGAGATCCAGAGTTGACCGATAGAGAAACCAGGACGCCCGCGGCCCGGACGGCGATCCGAACGGTTAGGGAGGGGCGTTGGATGAGAAAAACAGGGTTCAGGCCGGCGATCGCCGCGCTGGCGGGCGTGGTCTTGGCGCTCTCCGCCGGGCCGGCCACGGCCTATACGGTCTATGTCTCCAACGAGAAGGACAACACCATTTCGGTCATCGACAGCGACCGCCTCGAGGTGGTCGACACCATCGAGGTCGGCCAGCGCCCGCGGGGAATCACGCTGACCAAGGACGGCAAATTCCTGCTGGTCTGCGCCAGCGACGACGACACCGTCGAGGTAATCGACGTGGCGACCAAGCAGATCGTCCGC
Source organism: Kiloniellales bacterium (assembly GCA_033720555.1). Lineage (GTDB taxonomy): Bacteria > Pseudomonadota > Alphaproteobacteria > Kiloniellales > JAKSDN01 > CALJXB01. The sequence continues at coordinate 5,178 of JAWWCG010000205.1, forward strand.
AACCTCCCCTCGGGGCCGGACCCGGAGCTGTTCATCCTGCACCCGGACGGCAACCCGCTCTACATCGCCAACGAGGACGACAATCTGGTCACCGTGATCGACCTCGAGACCAACAAGGTGCTGGCCGAGGTGCCGGTCGGGGTCGAGCCCGAGGGCATGGGCGTCAGCCCCGACGGCCGGGTGCTGGTCAACACCTCCGAGACCACCAACATGGCCCACTTCATCGACACCGAGACCTACGAGGTGTTCGACAACGTGCTGGTCGACAGCCGGCCGCGCTTCGCCGAGTTCACGGCCGACGGATCGGAGCTCTGGGTCACCTCGGAGATCGGCGGCACGGTGGCCGTCATCGATCCGGCAACGCGCGAGATCGTCGCCAAGATCGGCTTCCAGATCGCCGGCGTGCGCCCCGAGGCCATTCAGCCGGTGGGCGTGCGCGTGACCCGCGACGGCAAGACGGCCTTCGTCGCGCTCGGCCCGGCCAACCGGGTCGCCGTGGTCGACGCGGAGACCTATGAGGTGGAGGACTACCTGCTGGTGGGCCAGCGGGTCTGGCAGCTCGCCTTCACGCCGGACGAGAAACTGCTGTTTACCACCAACGGCGTCAGCAACGATGTTTCGGTGATCGACGTCGAGGCGCTGAAGGTGGTCAAATCGATCGGCGTCGGGCGCTTCCCCTGGGGCATCGTGGCGGCGCCGCGCTAGAATGGCGGCGCTCGCGGCCGGGGGTCGCCCCGCCCCGGCCCCTTGAGGGGCGAGGGCGCAGCAAGCGCAGAAGACGGCGGCTTGAGGATCGGAAGGAGTGGTCGAAGCATGCGGCACCATGTCGGACGGCGCTGAGGACGCGGCGGCGCTGGAAGTCCGCTCGGTCTCGCACGCCTTCGGCGCGCGGGTCGCGCTCGACGACGTCAGCCTGACCATCGCGCCGCGGACCTTCTGCGTGCTCTTGGGCCTCAACGGGGCCGGCAAGACCACGCTGTTCTCGCTGATCACGCGCCTCTACGACAACACCTCCGGCACCATCGCGGTGCTCGGCCACGACGTGCGCAAGGCCTCCGGCAAGGCGCTGCGCAAACTCGGCGTGGTGTTTCAGCAACGCACCCTCGACCTCGATCTGAGCGTCATGCAGAACCTCGCCTATCACGCGGCCCTGCACGGGATCCCCCGC
>JAWWCG010000206.1:0-6340 GCA_033720555.1 Kiloniellales bacterium
CCGGCCGTGGAGATCGAGCTGATGACGCGCATCAAGGCGGCCATCGATCCCGACAACCTGATGAATCCAGGCAAGGTGCTCTGAGGCCGCGCCCGCCCGCTCGGCTTTCCCCCCTTGTCCCGTGACTTCGACATCGGTCCCAGCGCCAAGGAGCGCCGGCCCGCCTTCCTTAACCCCGCGGAAAGGCCTGGCCGCGCATAATTCGGCCCGGGTCGCCGAGCGATCGCGCGGCGCGCAAGGCGGCTCGAGGTTATCGCCTCGGGCCCAACACGGGAGATCGGCGCCATGAAAGACTGTCGCAGATGCACCTATTGGCAGGGGATCGGTCGGCACCTCGACCGCGACGATCCGGCCATCGTGGGGGCCAAGGTCGAGTACGGCCTCTGCCGCCGCTATGCGCCCCAGCCCGGCGCATCCATGAACGGCGCCGGCGCCTCGGGCGACGCGGCAAGCCTGTGGCCCCAGGTCGCGTCGGACGAGTGGTGCGGCGAGTGGCAGCCGGACGTCAACTGACCCTTTGCCCACTTGGATCGGGTGCCGATCCTCGATCCGGCCATATTTGATTTCCGAACGTAGCGCGGCAGGTTATCCTCCGGGCTTGAGCCTTGCCACCGGTCACGCCTGCGCGATCTCTCAACCATGAGCGACTATAACGCCCCACTCGCGGACATGCGCTTCGCCCTCGAGGCGGCGGCGGGTCTTTCGGACCTGACGGCCTTGCCCGCCTTCAAGGCGGTCGAGCCCGACCTGGTCGACGCCATCCTCGAGGAAGCCGGAAAGCTCGCCGGCGAGGTCCTGGCGCCGATCAACGCGTCCGGCGACAGGAACGGCTGCGTCTTCGAGAACGGCGTGGTGCGCATGCCGGCCGGCTTCCAGGATGCCTACGATCGGCTTGTCGCCGGCGGCTGGATCTCGCTGCCGTTCGACCCGGCCAATGGTGGCCAGGGCCTGCCATGGACGCTGGCGATGGCGGTCCAGGAGACCTGGCACGCCGCCAACATGAGCTTCGGCCTCACGCCGCTTTTGACCCAAGGCGCCGCCGAGCTGCTGCAAGCCCACGGCACCGAAACCCAGAAAGCCACCTATCTCGGCCGGCTGATCGATGGCACCTGGGCTGGCACCATGAACCTCACCGAGCCCCAGGCCGGCTCCGACCTCGGCGCCATCACGACCAGCGCCCGGCGCGACCAGGACAACGGCGCCGACGCCTACCGCATCACGGGCCAGAAGATCTTCATCACCTACGGCGAGCACGATCTCGCGGAGAACATCGTCCACATGGTGCTTGCCCGCTCGCCCGACGGACCGCCCGGGACCAGGGGCTTGTCGCTCTTCATCGTGCCCAAGTTCCTGCCCGACGAAGACGGCAATCCCGGCCGGCGCAACGATCTGCGCTGCGTCGCGATCGAAGAGAAGCTGGGCATTCATGCGTCACCGACGTGCGTCATGTCCTACGGTGACGACGAGGGCGCCCTAGGGTTCCTGCTCGGCGAGGAGAACCGCGGCCTGGCCGGCATGTTCACCATGATGAACAACGCCCGCCTCGCCGTCGGCACCCAGGGCTTGGGCATCGCCGAGCGGGCCTATCAGCGGGCGCTCGCCTACGCCCGGGAACGGGTTCAGAGTCGAGCCATCGACGATCCCGACGGTGGGCCAAGCGCGATCATTCGCCACCCCGACGTGCGCCGGAACCTCGCCACCATGAAGGCGCTGAGCGAGGCGATGCGCGGCGTCATCTACTACACCGCGGGCCAGCTCGACCGCGCCAAGTCGGCACCCGAGGAGGACGACCGGGCCCGGAGCCAGAGCCGGCTGGAGCTGATGACCCCCATCGCCAAGGCCTGGTGCACCGACCGCGGCGTCGAGGTCGCCTCGCTCGGCGTCCAGGTCCACGGCGGCATGGGCTTCATCGAACCGACCGGCGCCGCCCAGCACCTCAGGGATGCGCGGATCAATCCGATCTACGAGGGCACCAACGGCATCCAGGCACTCGACCTCGCGACCCGCAAGCTCGCCCGCGACGGCGGCGCGGCAGCGCGGGAGCTGATCGCCGAAATCGCGGCCAGCGACGAGGCCTTGCAGCGCTCGTCCGATCCCGATCTCAAGGCGATCGGCGGCGCGCTCGGCGAGGCCCGTTTCGTTCTCGACGCCGCGACCGACTGGCTGGTCGGCACGCTCGGCGCCGATCCGGCGAAAGCGGCGGCGGTCGCCACCCCCTACCTCGAACTGTTCGGCACGGTGGCCGGCGGCTGGATGCTCGGCCGGGAAGCCCTGGCCGCCCGGGCGCGGCTCGAGGCCGGTGGGGACGACGCTCGGTTCATGGCGACCAAGGTGAGGACCGCCCGCTTCTATTGCGACAACCTCTTGCCGCGCGCGGCGGCGGAAGCCGCCACGGTCATGACCGGTGCCGACAGCACCCTTGCCTTCGCCGCCGAGGACTTCTGAGGCCGAGTTCCGCGGCAGGCGCGAACAAAAGCCCCGGCGGTGCCACGTGGACCCGCCGGGGACAGAGCATGATGCCTCTGAGGTCGAGATCGGGGTATGGATCTGAATGGCGTAATCTAGGGGCCGGCGCAGGCTGTCGCTTTGATTTAAATCAAACTTCCGCGCCCTCGCTCGCGGTCGCCCGGCGCTTGATCTTCGGCCCGATGCCTCTCACCATGTCACAAGAAGGCGATAAAGCGTTCGCCATAGGCGGGGAGACGGGCTGCACATGACCGGGCGCAGGAACGGGCCGGAGCACCTGCTGGCAATCGACCAGGGCACGACGAGCACGCGGGCCTTGATCTTCGATCGCGGCGGCCGGCCCGTCGGACAGGCGCAAAAGGAATTTCCCCAGCATTTCCCGCAGCCCGGGTGGGTCGAGCACGACCCGGAAGACATCTGGCGCGACACCTGCGCCGTGATCGAGGGCGCGCTGGCCCAGGCCGGCCTTGCGGCGCGCCAAGTCGCGGCGATCGGCATCTCCAACCAGCGCGAGACGAGCCTGCTGTGGGACCGGGAAAGCGGCGAGCCCCTCCACAACGCCATCGTGTGGCAGGACCGCCGCACCGCCGATCTTTGCGACCGTTTGCGCCGCGACGGGCACGAGGCCCTGGTGCAGGAACGCACCGGCCTGCTGATCGATCCCTACTTCTCGGGCTCGAAGATCGCCTGGCTGCTGGAGCACGTCCCCGGTGCGCGGACGCGCGCCGAAAATGGCGAGATCGCCTTCGGGACCATCGACTCCTTCCTGCTGTGGCGCCTGACTGGCGGCGAGGTCCACGCGACCGACGCAACCAACGCCGCGCGGACCATGATCTTCGATATTCACCGGCAGGACTGGGACCGGGAATTGCTCGACCTGCTGGGCATTCCGCCAGCGATCTTGCCGGAGGTGCGCGACAGCGACGCCGAGTTCGGCGCCACGTCCGCAGGCCTGTTCGGCGCCCCTCTGCCGATCACCGGCATCGCCGGCGATCAGCAGGCAGCGACGGTCGGGCAGGCCTGCTTCGCGCCCGGCATGACCAAGTCGACCTACGGCACCGGCTGCTTCGCGCTGATCAACACCGGCGGCGAGGCGCTGGCCTCCACCAATCGGCTGCTGACCACGATCGCCTACCGCCTGTCGGGCGAAACCACTTACGCGCTCGAAGGCTCCATCTTCGTCGCCGGCGCCGCCATCCAATGGCTGCGCGACGAGTTGAAGTTGATCGCCACGGCGGCGGACAGCGAGGCCCTCGCCCGCGCGGCCGATCCCGATCAGCCGGTCTATCTGGTCCCCGCCTTCACCGGGCTCGGCGCGCCCTATTGGGACGCCCGCGCCCGCGGCGCCATCTTCGGCCTGACGCGCGCCAGCGGTCCGGCGGATTTCGCCCGCGCCGCGCTCGACGCGGTCTGCTACCAGACCCGCGACCTGCTCGAGGCCATGACCGCCGACGGCGCGGCGCCGCCCAATACCCTGAGGGTCGACGGCGGCATGGTCGCCAACGACTGGCTGATGCAGCGCCTGTCGGATCTCGTCGGCTGCACGGTGGAGCGGCCGGAGGTGGCCGAGACCACGGCACTCGGCGCGGCGGCCCTGGCCGGGCTGGGGGGCGGCCTGATCGGCGGTTTGGACGAGGTCGCCCAGACCTGGCGCGCGGCCCGCCGGTGCGAGCCAGCCATGGCGTCGGAGGAGCGCGACCGCCGTTACGCCGGCTGGCAGGACGCGGTGGCGCGCGTGCGCAGCGAGGCCTGACCATGGATCGCCCGAGGCCCGTCAGCTTGTCGGCGAACGTCAACGCGATCGCCGAGCTCCGCAATCGCCGCAACCTGCCGTGGCCGTCGGTCGTCGGCCTGTCGCGGCTCGCGCTTGCCGCCGGCGCCGCCGGGATCACGGTCCATCCCCGGCCGGACGAGCGCCACATCCGGCCCTCGGACGTGACGGAGATCGCCGACATGATCGCGGCCGAGTTTCCGGAGCGGGAGTTCAATATCGAAGGCAATCCGGACGCCCGCTTCGTCGAGCTGGTCGAACGCGTTCGCCCCGATCAGGTGACCCTGGTGCCCGACGACATCCGGCAGGCGACCTCCGACCACGGCTGGGACATCGCGCATCACCGGGGCTTTCTTTCGGATATGATCGCCCGCCTCAAGGAAGGCGGCATGCGGGTCTCCGTCTTCGTCGATCCCGAGCCCGAGGCGGCGCGCCTCGCCCGCGAGGTGGGAACCGACCGCATCGAGATCTACACCGGCCCCTATGGCGGCGCCTTGCAGCCGGACGTCCGGCGCCGGGAGTTGGAGCGCGTCGTCGCCACCGGGCGGGCGGCGGCCGCCGAAGAGATCGGATTGAACGCCGGGCACGACCTGACGCTCGACAACCTTCCGCCGCTGGTCGCCGCCTTGCCGAACCTCCTGGAAGTCTCGATCGGCCATTGCCTGACGGCCGACGCCTTGATCTACGGCATGCAAGGCGCCATCGCCCGCTACTTGGAGGTCTGCGCCCGCCGGCAAGAGACCGGCGCCGAATTCTGAGGTTCGCTGCTAGAGCAGTACCGAGAGCAGCGCGAACAGCCCGAAACCGATAATGACGGCGCCGGACAGGCGTTGGACCAGGACCCTTTGCCGATGCCCCATGTGGCTGCTGAGGCCGGCCGTGGCGATCGCCAGACCCAGCCACCAGACCGCCGAGCCCAGGAAGACCCCGACGACCATTAAGGTCGCCGCGCCGTGGGTCTCCAGATCGCGCGCCCAGCCAACCGCAGCGAAGAACGCAAGAAATCCGAGGATCGTCGCCGGGTTCGCCAGGGTCAGCAGGAACGACGATCCGAAATAGCCCGGCACGCCGCGCGCGGTGCGCAACCTTGCCGGGCCGGAGGTCCGGCCGAGCTTCGCCTCTCCCGCTTCGAACTGCTGCTGGCGTCGCTCGGCCAGCACGACGCTGCGCGCGCCGATCAGACAGAGCACCAGCCCGCCAACCAGCCGCAGGGCGGTGTCGTGCTCCGACAAAGCGACCGTGATCCGCATCAGGCCGAAAGCGGCAACCCCGCCGTAAACTGCATCGGCGGTCGCCGCGCCGAGGCCTGTGGCGAGGCCGATCGCCGTGCCGTATTCCAATGTGCGGCTGATGCACAAGAACCCGATCGGGCCGACGGGCGCCGCGATTACGAGGCCAATCACGATCCCTTTGAGGAAGAGTTCGGCAAAAGGCATCAACCGACCTCTGTCTATCTGGCGCGGCCGCTCCGGTCAGTCCATGGGCGCCGGCCGCCGCGAACCGCGACTCCAAACCGAGCCTCCGTCCTGCATGGCATGGCTCGGCGCGACGTGGCAACTGGGCCGGGCGGAACGATCGCGCCAGCCCCTCAGCGCTCCGTGTGACCCGGTACACCTTTCGTCGTCGAGTATTCCCAGTGCAGCTCCTTTTCCGGGTGCACCAGGGGATAAATCGCATGGGCGGCCAGGGCGGCTTCGGCGAAGCCCGAGAGGATCAGCTTGAGCTTGCCCGGATAATCGGCGATGTCGCCGATCGCGAAGATGCCCGGCCGATTGGTTTCCGCCGTGCCGGGATCGACGGCGATCCGGTTGCGATTGAGCTCGAGGCCCCATCGGGCAATCGGCCCCAGGTCCATCGACAGGCCGTAGAAGGGGAGCAGAGCGTCGGCCTCGAGGCGCCGCAAGCCGCCCTCCAGGCTCGCCACCCGCACCGCCTCGAGCCGGTCGTCGCGCCCCTCCAGGCCCTGGAGCTGATAGGGCACCACCAGCTCCAGCTTGTCGGGCCGGCGACGCGCGAGCTCGTGCAATCGTTCGACGGAACCGGGCGCAGCGCGGAACTTGGCGCGTCGATGCACAACGTAGACCTTGTCCGCCAGCTCGGCCA
>JAWWCG010000207.1:0-6340 GCA_033720555.1 Kiloniellales bacterium
CGAGTCGAGCCCCAGGAGGCGGGCGCCCGGCACGCCGAGGACGCCCGGGTCACCGTCGCGCCGCCGCCGGCCGCAGAGCCCGCCGCAGAGCCCGCCACAGAGCCGGTCGTCGCGGAGGCGGTCGGGGAGCCGGTGTCGGAGCCGCTCCCGGAGCCGGTCCCGGAGGCGCCGCCGCCGCCGGTGCGCGGCGACGCGGAAGCGAGCGTCGAGCACGACGGCCCGGCCGGCGTCGTCTACATGACCCAGCCGCTCGCCCGGCCGGAGGCCCTGCCGGGGCGGACCTACAAGCTGCGCTGGCCGGAGAGCGATCACGCCATCTACATCACCCTCAACGACGTGGTCCAGGACGGGCGCCGCCGGCCGTTCGAAATCTTCATCAATTCCAAGAACATGGAGCACTACGCCTGGACCCTGGCGCTGACCCGCATGATCAGCGCCGTGTTCCGCCGCGGCGGCGACGTGTCCTTCGTGGTCGAGGAGCTGAAGGCGGTGTTCGATCCGCGCGGCGGCGCCTGGCTGGGCGGCCGCTACGTGCCCTCGCTGCTGGCCGCCATCGGAGACGTCATCGAACGCCATATGATCGACATCGGCTTCCTGCCCGCCGAGCACGGCGATCGGGCCGAGGCCCGGCGCGCGGTCGCCGGCGAGCCGCCGCTCCGCCAGACCCATGGCGCCGTGCGCCAGTGTCCGAAGTGCGGCGGCGCCTCCCTGATCCACCAGGAGGGCTGCGACCTCTGCCTCGCCTGCGGCTATTCCCGCTGCGCCTGAGCGGCCCGCCGCCCCCGACCCGCGCCGAAGCCGCGGATTCCGCGTGTTGCCGCCGGAGCGCCTAGTCGCTAACGTAGCGTCGTCACTAAACCGTCATAAAAACACAGACTCGGGATGTGACAGTGGTCGCGAATCCATTGCGGCGGGGACCAGCCCGCCGGAGCGGGGCGTGACACTCGGACAACGGGAGGCATCAGTATGACGAGACATTTGACCGGGACCCTCATGGCCGCGGCGGCGTTCGCGTTGGCCGTCGGCCTCTTCAACCCAGCCACGGCCGCGGAGGACTGCCCGCGCGGCAACCTGGACGAACGCTACTGCGACCGCGACGGCGATCTCCTGGCCGACATTCCCACGGACCCGTCTCAGCTCATCGATCCGGACACCCTGATCTTCGCCTACACGCCGGTCGAGGACCCCGCGGTCTACGCCGAGGTCTGGGCCGGCTTCCTCGAGCACTTGGAGGCGGCGACCGGCAAAAAGGTGCAGTTCTTCCCGGTGCAATCGAACGCGGCGCAACTCGAGGCGATGCGCGCCGGACGCCTGCACATCGCGGGCTTCAACACCGGCTCGAATCCGATCGCCGTCGCCTGCGCCGGCTTCCGGCCGTTCGCCATGATGGCCTCGGCGGACGACAGTTTCGGCTACGAGATGGAGATCATCACCTATCCGGGCTCGGGCGTGGAAACGGTGGAGGACATCAAGGGCAAGAAGCTGGCCTTCACCCAGGAGACCTCCAACTCCGGCTTCAAGGCGCCGTCGGCGCTGCTCAAGAGCGAGTTCGGTATGGTGGCGAACGAGGACTTCGAGCCGGTGTTCTCGGGCTCCCACGACACCTCGATCATCGGCGTCGCCAACAAGGACTATCCGGCCGCCGCGATCGCCAATTCGGTCTTGGCGCGCATGATCGACCGCGGCGTCATCGAGGCCGACCAGGTCGCGACGGTCTACAAGTCGCAGACCTTCCCGACGACCGGCTACGGCGTGGTCTACAACCTGACGCCGGAGCTGCAGGAAAAGATCCAGGAGGCGTTCTTCTCCTTCCCCTGGGAAGGCTCGGCCCTGCAGGCGGAGTTCGAGAAGTCGGGCGAGGCGAAGTTCGTGCCCATCACCTTCAAGGGCCATTGGGAGGTCATCCGCAAGATCGACGAGGCGAACAACGTCTCCTACGAGTGTAAGTAAGCAGGTCGCGGATAGGGCCCCGGGCACCGCCCCGGGGCCGCTTCTCGTCGGGGCGGTCGGGCGATGCTGCGAGTCGAGGCTCTTGGGAAACGCTACAAGACGGGCGACCTCGCGCTGCGCGACGTCTCCTTCCAGGTCGAGGCCGGCCAGGTCGTCGGCCTGATCGGCCCCTCCGGCGCCGGCAAGTCGACGCTGATCCGCTGCGTCAACCGGCTGGTCGAGCCGACCGCCGGCAAGGTCTATCTCAACGACACCGAGATCACCGCCCTGGGGCGCGGCAACCTGCGCCGCGTGCGGCGGCGCATCGGCATGATCTTCCAGGAGTACGCCCTGGTCGAGCGGCTCACGGTGATGGAGAACGTGCTCTCCGGGCGGCTCGGCTACGTCTCGTTCTGGCGCAGCTTCACCCGGCGCTACGCCCAGGCGGACATCGACAAGGCCTTCGGCCTGCTGGAGCGCGTCGGCCTCTCGGACCAGGCCGACAAACGGGCGGACGCGCTGTCGGGCGGCCAACGCCAGCGCGTCGGCATCGCCCGGGCGCTCGAACAGGATCCCGAGCTTCTGCTGGTGGACGAGCCGACCGCCAGCCTCGACCCCAAGACCTCGCGCCAGATCATGCGGCTGATTTGCGAGATCTGCGGCGAGCGGAACCTGCCGACGATCATCAACATCCACGACGTGCTGCTCGCCCAGCAGTTCGTCAAGCGCATCATCGGCCTGCGCGCCGGCGAGGTCGTCTTCGACGGCCCGCCGGCCGAGCTCGACGAGGAGGTGCTGACCCGCATCTACGGCGAGGAGGACTGGACCGCGATGCGCCACCGCGCCGAGGAGGACGCGCGCGAGGAAGCCGACGCCGCGGCGATGGACCTCGACCGCGAGGAGCGCATGGCGGGCATGATATGACGCCGGCGCCCGCGACGCGCCGGTGGCGGCGGCCAGCCCTGATCCGCAGCCGCGCCTGGCGCTTCGCCATCTACGGCGGAGCGGTCCTCTATCTGGTGCTGGCGCTCGGCTCGCTCGAGGTCAACTGGCTGCGCATCTACGAAGGGCTCGATCGCGGCTGGCGCTTCATCCAGGGTTTCCTCGCCCCCGACTTCACCCGCCGCTGGCGCGACATCCTGGTCGGATTCGAGGAAAGCCTGACGATGACCGTCACCTCGACGGTGGTCGGCGTCCTGATCTCGATCCCGATCGGCATCGGCGCGGCGCGCAACATGGCGCCGCGGCCGGTCTACTACGTCTGCCGGGCGATCGTCGCCCTGTCGCGGGCGTTTCAGGAGATCATCATCGCGATCCTGTTCGTCGCCATGTTCGGCTTCGGGCCGTTCGCGGGCTTCCTGACGCTGTCCTTCGCCACCATCGGCTTCCTCGCCAAGCTCCTGGCCGAGGACATCGAGGACATCGACGAGTCCCAGGCCGAGGCGGTGCGCGCCACCGGGGCGAGCTGGGGCCAGCTCGTCAACTACGCGATCCAGCCGCAGGTCATGCCGCGCCTGATCGGCCTGTCGCTCTACCGCCTCGACATCAACTTCCGCGAATCGGCGGTGATCGGCATCGTCGGCGCGGGCGGCATCGGCGCCACGCTCAACACCTCCATGGAGCGCTACGCCTACGACACCGCCGCCGCCATCATGATCCTCATCATCGTGATCGTGATGCTCGCCGAGTACAGCTCCAGCTACATCCGCAAGTGGGTGCAGTGATGCCGGTGATCGCCGACCGAGAGCCCGTGAGCTGGCGCCAGCGGACCTCGGGGCAGCAGCTCGCCCTGTGGTTCGGTTGGCTGGCGCTGGTGGCGCTGTTCGTCTTTTCCTGGCAGGTCATGACGAAGAACACCATCTGGGCTTTCGTCTGGGACGCGCCGGAGCAGGCGGTGGACCTGGTCTCGCGCATGGCCGATCCGCGCTTCGGCTACCTGTCGGAGCTTTGGTGGCCGCTGTGGGAGACCATCAACATCGCCACCCTGGGCACTCTGCTGGCGATCGTCTTCTCGGTGCCGCTCGCCTTTCTCGCCGCGCGCAACACCACCCCGAGCGCGACCCTGGTGCGGCCGATCGCGCTGCTGATCATCGTCTCCTCGCGCTCAATCAACTCGATCATCTGGGGCCTGCTCCTGGTCGCCATCATCGGCCCCGGCCAGGTCGCCGGCATCTTCGCCATCATGCTGCGCTCGCTCGGCTTCATCGGCAAGCTGCTGTACGAGGCGATCGAGGAGATCGACGCCTCCCAGGTCGAGGCGGTGACCGCCACCGGCGCCTCGCGCTGGCAGGTGATCGACTACGGCATCGTGCCGCAGATCCTGCCGGCCTTCGCCGGCATCTCGGTGTTCCGCTGGGATATCAACATCCGCGAATCCACCGTGCTCGGGCTGGTCGGCGCCGGCGGTCTCGGCCTCAAGCTGCAGTCCTCGCTCAACGTGCTCGCCTGGAACCAGGTGACCGTCATCTTCATCGTCATCCTCGCCACCGTCCTGGTCTCGGAATGGGTCTCGGCCAAGATCCGCCACGCTATTATTTGACCGCTTGGCCGACCGACCGACCGCCTGACTCGCCGGCGCGGTGCCGCTAGACTGACGGGCGCGGCGGGGCGCGGCCGGGATGATCGACGAAGCGCCGGCGAGGAGTCGGGCATGCGGGTAGATCGACTGTGGATCAATGGGCGCCTGGCGAGCCTCCGTCCGGGCGCGGACGACTACGGCGCGATCGCGCCGGGCGCGCTCGCTGCTGCCGAGGGCCGCATCGCCTGGGTCGGGCCGATGGCCGAGCTGCCGGACCTGGAGCCGCGGGAGACGGTCGACCTCGACGGGCGCTGGGTGACCCCCGGGCTGATCGACTGCCATACCCACCTGGTCTACGCCGGCGATCGGGCCGGCGAGTTCGAACAGCGCCTGCTAGGCGCCAGCTACGCCGAGATCGCGCGCGCCGGCGGCGGCATCGTCTCGACGGTGCGGGCGACCCGGGCCGCCAGCGAAGCGGACCTGGTGGCCCAGTCGCGGCCGCGCCTCGACGCGCTCATGGCCGAGGGCGTCACCACGGTGGAGATCAAGTCGGGCTACGGCCTCGACGCCGAGAACGAGGTCAAGATGCTGCGCGCCGCCCGGGCGCTGGGGACGGACGCGCCGGTCACCGTCGTCACCACCTTCCTCGGCGCCCACGCGCTGCCGCCGGAGGCCGGCGACGACAAGGAGGGCTACATCGACGAGGTCTGCCTCTCCCAGCTTCCCGCCGTCTACGCCGAGGGGCTCGCCGACGCGGTCGACGGCTTCTGCGAGACCATCGCCTTCACGCCGGACCAGATCCGCCGGCTGTTCGAGGCGGCCCGCGCCCTCGGCCTGCCGGTGAAGCTGCACGCCGAGCAGCTCTCCGACCAGAAGGGCGCCGCCCTGGCGGCCGAGTTCGGCGCGCTCTCGGCGGACCACCTGGAATACCTCGACGAGGCCGGGGCGGCGGCCATGGCGGCGGCGGGAACCGTCGCGGTGCTGCTGCCCGGCGCGTTCTATTTCCTGCGCGACACCGAGGTGCCGCCGATCGAGGCGATGCGGCGCCACGGGCTCGCGATGGCGGTGGCGACCGACTGCAATCCGGGCTCCTCGCCGCTCACCTCGCCGCTGCTCGCCATGAACATGGCCGCCACGCTGTTTCGCCTGACGCCGGAGGAGGCGCTCGCCGGGACCACCCGCAACGCCGCGCGGGCGCTCGGCCTCGCGGGCGAGACCGGGACCCTCGAGGCCGGCAAGTGCTGCGACCTGGCGATCTGGGACATCGAGCGCCCGGCCGAGCTGGTCTACCGCATGGGCTTCAACCCGCTCCATGCGCGGGTCTGGCGCGGGCGCGACGCGTGACCGCCCGGTCGCGCGCCTGAAGTATCGCGGCTTCGCCATGGCGTGACGGATTGTGAGGAGCAGCCGGCGCGGCGAGGCCCGAGAAATCGATGGTCGCCATGGCGGCGGCCCGGAGCGGGAGGAGTGTCGGCAGCATGAAATCGCACGTTCGGGTGGCCGTGATCGGCGGCGGCGTTGTCGGGTGCAGCGTGCTCTACCACCTGACCAAGTTCGGCTGGACGGACGTGGTCCTGATCGAGCGCTCGGAGCTCACCTCGGGATCGACCTGGCACGCGGCCGGCGGCTTCCACACCCTCAACGCCGACACCAACATGGCGGCGCTCCAGGGCTACACCATCCGCCTCTACAAGGAGCTCGAGGAGATCAGCGGCCAGTCCTGCGGCCTCCACCATTCCGGCGGCATGACCATCGCCGCCACGCCGGAGCGCCTCGACCACCTGAAAAGCGAGCGGGCGAAGCACCGCTACATGGGCCTGGAGACCGAGATCATCGGGCCCGAGGAGATCGTCGCGCGCTCGCCGATCGTCAATCCCGAGGGCCTCTTGGGCG
>JAWWCG010000208.1:0-6338 GCA_033720555.1 Kiloniellales bacterium
AGACGAGGAAGGCCCAGGCGTCCGGCTTCGAAAGTCCCGCGTCGAATAGCAGCAGCTATCTCGCCGCAGGTGATCGCCCCGGAACAGGTTGGCCTTAATCGACCAAACCGAAGTCAGAGGCCCAGGCGTTCAATTGCGGATCCTGGGATATATACACTGTGAACTGTCCTGTGCGTCGACTAGGATAACTGTCCAATCGGCCACTAATACTGTTTTCACCCTCAAGCATTAATTGTTCTAATGTGTTATTTATTCTTCTAATTGGAGGGTTAAATGAGCCGTTTCTGCCAAACGAACCCAATTTTCTTCAGTGAAATCAATGGGCGGCAGATTGGATAAGCTCAAGGCATAGAAAAATGCATTTGCCACCTCAGCGATCCAAATGAGACATTCACGGAAGTCCAAAATTGGAACGCGGTTTGCAAAGACTCGGGATATCAAAAAAGCACCTGATACCGGATATGGACTAGCTAAGGCTGCGAACTGGATGCCAAGGACCGCTTGATTTCTACTTTCTTAGCCTCAGCGTTATTTGATTAGCCCCAGATTTTCCAGCTTCAGCACGATGCGCTGGGCCGCTTCCTCCGGGCTTTGGCCCTGGGTGTCGATCTCCAGTTCGGCGCGGCCGGGCGCCTCGTAGGGGTCGTCGATGCCGGTGAAATGCTCGATCAGGCCGGCCCGCGCCCGGGCGTAGAGCCCCTTGGGGTCCCGCCCTTCGCAGACCTCGAGCGGCGTGGAGACGTAGATCTCGACGAAACAGCCCGCCGCCTCCACCAGGTCGCGCACCTGGCGGCGGATCGCGGCGTAGGGCGCGATCGGCGCGCAGATCGCGATGCCCCCGGCCTTGGTGATCTCGCTGGCGACGTAGCCGATGCGCAGGATGTTGAGGTCGCGGTGCGCCTTCGAGAAGCCGAGCTCGCTCGACAGGTGCTGGCGCACCCGGTCGCCGTCGAGCAGCGTGACCGAGCGGCCGCCCAGTTCCTGCAGCTTGACCATGAGGGCCTTGGCCAGGGTCGACTTGCCGGCGCCGGACAGCCCGGTGAAGAAGACCGTGAAGCCCTGCCGGTGGCGCGGCGGATAGCTGCGCCTGAGCTCGGCCAGGACCTCCTCGAAGGAGAACCAGGGCGGCAGCTCGTCGCCGTCCCGCAAGCGGCGGTGCAGCTCGGCCTCGCTCAGGCTGAGCGCGGTCTCGCCCCGCCCCACCTCGTCGTAGGCCAGGTAGTGGCCGCGTTCGGGCACGTAGACCAGCTCCTTGACGGGATAGATCTCGATGCCGATTTCCGCCGCCCGCTCGCGCAGCAGCTCCTGCGCCGCATAGGGCGCGTAGAACGTCTTGGCGACGCCGTCGGGCTCCGGCGAGGCGTGATCGGGCCCAACAATGAAATGGGTGCAGCCATAGTTCTTGCGGATCAGCGCGTGCCACAGCGCCTCGCGCGGGCCGGCCATGCGCATGGCCAGCTCCAGCAGGCTCAGCATGGTGGTCTGCTCGGGGAACCGCTTGAGGACGTGCTCGTAGCACCGCACCCGGGAGAAATGGTCAATGTCGCCCGGCTGGGTCATGCCCACGACGGGGTGAATCAGCAGGTTGGCCTCCAGCCGCTGGGCGGCGCGGGCCGCCAGCTCCTGGTGGGCGCGATGCATGGGCGTGCGCGTCTGGTAGGCGATCACCCGCGACCAGCCCCGCTGGTCGAACACCCGGCGCAGCTCCGCCGGGTCGTGGCGGTGCTGGACGAAATCGTGGTCGCCCGGCTTCTCGACTCCCTCGAGACGGCCGCCGAGATAGACCGGATGGGTCCGGTTCAGGAGGCTATCGACCCCCGGATGCTCCTCGTCCGCGGATCCGTACACCAGCTCGGCCTCGCGGCGCTTGTCGGGCCGCCAGATGGACTCGACGCTCAGGATGGCGATCAGCCAGCCTTCGTGATCCCGCAGCGCCAGGCGGTCTCCCACGGAGAGCGGCTCGGCGGCCGCCGCGGTCACGTCGAGCGTGATGGGCAGGGGCCACAGCGTGCCGTCGGCGAGCCGCATGGTCTCGACGACGTGGTCGTAGTCGGGCTCGCTCAGGAAGCCGGTCAAGGGCGAGAAGCCGCCGTTCAGCAGCAGCTTGATGTCGCAGAGCTGGCGCTGGGTCAGCGCCCAGGACGGCAGGTCCACCGATTCCCGCTTCGCCTCGGCCGCGGCGGCGGCCGGCAGGTAGAGGACGCTCAGGCTTCCGCCATGGGGTTCAACGCGTTTGCTCATGCCTCGACTCCGGCGGTGGTGGCGGTGGTGGCGGCAGCGGCGGCAGCGGCGATCAACGACGGCAGGCCAATCTAGCAGGACGGTTCCGGAGTCGGACAGGCCGCGCCCGCGGCGTCGGACGGTTCGCACGGCGCGGCGCCGACCCCGGCCGGCCTCAGTCGGCCAGTGGCTGGACGTCCTCGGGCCGCCAGGACAGCCACAGCTCGTCGTTCTCGCCGGCCACTTGGCTGAGCGCGCGCCCGGTGTTCTGCACCCGCGCCGACACGGCGAGGCCGCCGGGGGTCTCCAGGAAGACGTGGCTCTGGTCGCCGCTGTAGGAGACGTTGCGCACCCGCGCCTTGACCTTGATCAGGCCGGGATCGCCGGGCTCGGCCGGGGCGAGGCGGACCTTCTCGGGCCGCACCGCGATATGGGTCACCCGGTCCCTCGGCCCGCTCAGGACGATCTCGCCCAGCTCGCCGACCGTGACCGTCACGCCGCCGTCACGCGCCTCGGACTCGGCCACCGGGAAGAGGTTCACCTGGCCGATGAAGTCGGCCACCAGGGTCGAGCTGGGGTACTCGTAGAGCTCCATCGGCGGCGCCACCTGAAGCACCCGGCCGTCGCCCATCACCGCGATGCGGTCGGCCACGGAGAGCGCCTCGTGCTGGTCGTGGGTGACGATGATGAAGGTGATGCCGACGCTGTGCTGCAGGTTCACCAGTTCCATCTGCATGGCCTCGCGCAGCTTGGCGTCGAGGGCGGAGAGCGGCTCGTCGAGCAGCAGCACCTTGGGCTTCTTCACCAGGGCGCGGGCGAGGGCGACCCGCTGGCGCTGGCCGCCGGAGAGCTTGTCGGGCTTGCGGGCCTCCAGCCCCTCGAGTCGGACCAGGGCGATCGCCTCCTCGACGCGGCGCGCGATCTCGCCGCGCGGCGTGCCGACCACCCTGAGGCCGTAGGCGATGTTCTGGGCCACCGTCATGTGCGGGAAGACGGCGTAGGACTGGAACACCATGTTGACCGGCCGGCGGTTCGGCTCGACGTCGAACATGTCCTCGCCGTCGATCAGGATCGCGCCGTCGCTGGGCGTCTCGAAGCCGGCGATCATCCGCAACAGGGTCGTCTTGCCGCAGCCCGAGGGGCCGAGCAGGGCGAAGAACTCGCCGGCGCGGATGTCGAGGCTCACGTCGTCGACGGCGATCACGCTGGCGCCGAAGCGCTTGGTGACGCCGCGAATGGAGATGATGGCGGAGCCGTCGGCCATGCTCATCCCTTGCCGGCGCGCGATTGGATGGCCAGCGCCGTGATGGTCAGCGCCAAGGTTACCACGATCAGAACCGTCGAGGCGGCGTTCACCTCCGGCGTGACCGAGAAGCGCACCATCGAATAGATCTTGATCGGGAAGGTGGTCGAGCCCGGCCCCGAGGTGAAGAAGGTGATGACGAAATCGTCGAGCGACAGCGTGAAGGCGAGCAGCGCGCCCGCCACCAGGCCCGGCTGCATATAGGGGAAGGTCACGTTCCAGAAGGTCTGCCACTGGCTCGCCCCGAGGTCGTAGGAGGCCTCCTCCAGCGAGCGGTCGAAGCCCGCCATGCGCGCCCGGATGACCACCGCGACGAAGGGGATCGAGAAGGCGATGTGGCTGACCGTGACGGTGAACAGGCTGAGCGGGATGTCGACCGTGGCGAAGAAGGCGACCATGGCCACGCCCATGCAGATCTCCGGGATCACGATCGGCAGGTGCACCATGCCTTCGTAGGGGCCCTGGACGGGAAAGCGGAAGCGGTAGAGCGCCAGCCCCAGCATGGCGCCGAGGATGGTCGAGACCGTGGTCGAGACGCTGGCCACGATCATGGAGTTGAGGAAGGCCTCGTGGAGCTGGGAATTCTCGTAGGCCTTCTCGTAATAGCGCAGGGTGAAGCCCTGCCAGGTGATGTTGCGCTTGCTGTCGTTGAAGCTGAACAGAACCAGCGAGACGATCGGGAAATAGAGAAAGACGAAGGCGCCGGCCATGGTCAGGCGCATCCAGGTCTTGCGGCTGTAGTCGAGCGGGTTGCTCCGGCGACGGCCGCGAAGCCGGCGACGGGCGCTGCGCCCGGGCGTGCGCGCGCTCTCGGCGGCGGTCATCACACCGGCCCCTGCTGGCGGCCGGCCAGGCTGGCGCGCACCCATAGGATGATGAAGGTCATGTAGAGCAGCAGGAAGGAGAGCGCCGCGCCGAACGGCCAGTCGCGCGACGAGGAGAACTGGCGGGCGATCAGGTTGCCGATCATCTCGCTGTCCGGGCCGCCCAGCAAGTCGGGCGTGAGGAAGGTGCCCATCGACAGGATGAAGCTGAGCAGGCAGCCCGACAGGATGCCGGGGAGCGCCAGCGGGATGGTGACCGAGAGGAGGGTCCGCCACTGGCCGGCGCCCAGGTCCAGGCTGGCTTCCAGGTAGGACTTGTCGAGCTTCTCGAGCGTCGCGTAGACGGGCAGCACCAGGAACGGCAGGTAGACGTAGACCAGGCCGATCACCACGGCCTTCTGATTGTAGAGCAGCTCGAGCGGCTGGAACGGGCCGAGCAGGTCGGGCAGGCCGATCAGGGCGAGCGCCGCGGCGATCTGATCGTGGACCCATTCCAGGCCGAAATTGAGGAACCCCCGGGTGCGCAGCACGGCGATCCAGGCGTAGGTGCGGATCAGCAGATTGGTCCAGAACGGCAGGATGACCAGCAGCAGCAGCGGGTTCTTCCAGCGCTGCGGCGCGAAGGCGATGCCCATGGCGAGCGGAAAGCCCATGGCGAAGGTGATCGCCGTGGTGATCGCCGCGATCCAGATCGATTTCCAGATGATGCCGAGGTGGATCCACTCGACGGCGCGCAGATAGTTGGCGAAGTTGACCGCCAGGTGGATCTGCCCCTGCGGCCCGCGCTCGGCGAAGCTGTAGACCCACATGATGACGAGCGGGATGGTGAAGAAGATCACCAGCCAGGCGGTCGGCGGCAGGGCGAGAACCGCGAACGCCAGCTTGTTTTGCCGCCAGTTTTCCATCGCCGGGGGATCCGCGCCGCGGGGCTCTCAGGGCGAAAGTCGGGCAGGGGCGCCGACAGCGCAGAGGCGGGGCGCGGCGGTCTCGCCGACCGGGCTGAGACCGCCCGCCGCCATCGGTTCGCGAGCTCTCGGCCGGTCTAGGCCGCCTGGATCTCGGTCCACGCCGCGTCGTAGAGCGGCAGCGCGTCGCCGACGTCCGACAAGGCCTGGCTCTTCGCCACCACCTCGTCCGACGCGTAGATCGCCGGGTTGTTGAGGTCGGCCTCGTTGATGAACTCCCGCGCCGCCTTGTTGGTGGACGCGTAGTGGATGGTGTTGGCGATCTCGGCCATGACCTGCGGCTCGTGCAGGTAATTGAGGAAGGTATAGGCGTTTTCCATGTTGGGCGCGCCCTTGGGAATGCAGACGCCGTCGATCCAGATGACCGTGCCTTCCTTGGGAATGACGTAGGTCAGGTCGTCGTCCTCCTCCATCACCTTGAGGACGTCGCCGTTCCACTCCATGACCAGGTCGATGTCGCCGGCGATCAGCATGTCCTGGCCGGAGTCCGGCACGAAGCCCTTGAGGTTCTTCTTCGCCTGGATCAGGAGATCGCGCGCCGCGTTGATCTCGTCCGGGTTGGTGGTGTTCGCCGAATAGCCGAGATAGAGCAGCGCGACGCCGATGACGAAGCGGGAGTCGGCCAGCAGGGCCATCCGCCCGGCGTGCTCGTCGCTGTCCAAGAGCGCCTTCCAGCTATCGATCTCGCCGACCTTCGACTTGCGGTAGCCGATGCCGACGCTGCCCCAGAAGTAGGGGATGTTGTGCTTGCAGCCCGGATCGAACGAAGGATCGAGGAAGTTCTCGTCGATGTTCTTGAAGTTCGGCAGCTTGGAGCGGTCCAGTTCCTCCAGCATGCCGGCCGCGATCATGGTCTCGATCATGTAGTCGCTGGGGAAGATCACGTCGTAGCCGGGATTGCCGGCCTGGAACTTGGCGAACATCTCCTCCAGGTTGGCGTAGAGATCGTACTGCACCTCGATCCCGGTGCTCTCGGTGAAGGTGTCGAGGGTGGTGTCGCCGATATAGGTGTCCCAGTTGTAGACG
>JAWWCG010000209.1:0-6288 GCA_033720555.1 Kiloniellales bacterium
GATCTCCTCGCGGTCGTCGAGCGCCTGCCAGCCGGGATGAATGCAGGCGACCGGCGCCCGGCGCGCCCAGAGCGCCTCCAGGGTCGCGAAATCGCGGTCGCGGAAGGCCGCGTAGAAGGCCTCGTTGACGAACAGGACCGCGGCCGCCTGGCTCATGGTCTGGTTCCCTTATGTCCTCTCCGCGCGCCCGCGCCCGCTTCTCGTCCCCGGGCCGTCCGTGGTCCGTCCGTGGTCCGCCCGCGCCCCGGGGTCGCCGCCGCGGCCCAGCCTAACAGATTTTCCGGCGGAGTCTCGCCGGCGCGCGCCCATTGCCTGGGCCGTGGCCGGCTGCTAAACGGCGCCGGGCCCGCCGCGCGCCCCCGAGTCGGCCTCGGGTCGGATCCGGGTCGGATCCGCGTTGCCCCGCGTTGCCCCGAGCGAGTGCGATATGCTGAAGCCGCTTTACGACTGGACCATGACCCTGGCGGCGCACCGCCACGCGCTGGTGGCGCTGGCGGTGGTCGCCTTCATCGAAAGCTCGGTCTTCCCGATCCCGCCCGACGTCCTGATCATCCCCATGGTGCTGGCGGCCCGCTCCCAGGCCTGGCGGATCGCCGGCGTCGCCACCGTCGCCTCGGTCGTCGGCGGCCTGGTGGGCTACGCCATCGGCGCCCTGCTGTTCGACACCCTGGGCCGGCCGCTGCTCGACTTCTACGGCTACCAGGCCCAGTTCGCCGACTTCCAGGAGCGCTATCGCGAGTGGGGCGCCTGGATCGTGTTCGGCGCCGGCCTGACGCCCTTCCCCTACAAGGTGATCACCATCACCAGCGGCGTGATGGACCTCGACCTCGCGGTCTTCACCATCGCCTCGGTGCTGTCGCGCGGCGCCCGCTTCTTCCTGGTCGCCGGCCTGCTGTGGTACTTCGGGCCGCCGATCCGCCGGTTCATCGAGAACAACCTGGCGCTGCTCACCACCGCCTTCTTCGTGCTGCTGGTGGGCGGCTTCGTGGCGGCGCGCTACCTGCTGTGAGCGCCCGGCGCCGCCCGCCGGGCGTTGCCAAGCCGCCGCCGAGCGCTCATCTTCGGGGCATGACGGGGCTTCTTCGACGACCGTGGCTGCTGCCGGCCGTGCTCGCGGGCGCGGGAGGGGGCGCCCTCGCCGTCGCCTTGGCGGCGCAGTACTGGGGCGGGCTCGAGCCCTGCGTGCTTTGCATCTACCAGCGCTATGCCCACGGCGCCGCCGCGGTCGCCGGGCTCTTGGCCCTGGTCCTGGTCTCGCGCCCGGCCGCGCGCCGCGTCCTGACCGGCCTCGGCGGCCTGGCGCTGCTGGCCGGGGCCGCCATCGCCGCCTTCCACGTCGGCGTCGAGCAGCGCTGGTGGCGGGGCACCGCCGGCTGCCACGGCCCGTCGTTCGACGCCGAGCTGACGGTCGACGAGCTGCGCGAGGCCATGTTGAACACGCGCTTCGTCGCCTGCGACGAAATTCCCTGGGAGTTGTTCGGCGTCTCCATGGCGGGCTACAATTTCCTCTTCTCGCTGGCGCTGGGCGGCGCGGTCCTGTGGGTCCTGCTCCGCCGCCGCGGCGTCGGCCGGCCGGGCCTGGGGGAGGCGGCATGAGCGAGGATCGGGAACGGCGCGGCCGGGGCGCGGGGCCGAGGCGCACGGGCGAGGGGCGGCTGCCGGGCGACCCCAGCCGCGAGGACGTGATCGCCCGCATGATCCGCGTCGACCACGCCGGCGAATACGGCGCCCGGCGCATCTACGAGGGCCAGCTCGCGGTCCTCGGGCGGACGCCGAGCGGCCCGGCGATCGCCGAGATGCATGCCCAGGAAGCCCGCCACCTCGACACTTTCGAGACCCTGATCGCCGACCGCCGGGTGCGCCCGACGGCCCTCCAGCCGATCTGGCACGTCGCCGGCTTCGCGCTCGGCGCGGCCACCGCGCTCATGGGCGAGAAGGCGGCCATGGCCTGCACCGTCGCGGTCGAGGAGGTGATCGACGAGCACTACGCCCGGCAGATCGCGCGGCTGGGCGACGACGAATCCGAGCTGCGCGACTCGCTCGAGGCGTTCCGCGCCGACGAGCTGGCGCACCGCGACACGGGCCTCGCCCACGGCGCCGCGGACGCGCCGGGCTACCAACCCCTCTCGGCCGCCATCAAGGCCGGCTCGCGGCTCGCGATCTGGCTCTCCGAGCGGGTCTAGCCGGCCATGCGCGGGCCCACCCTGTGTCTCTTGGCGGCGCTCGGGCTCGCGGGACCCGCCTGGGCGGAGCCGCCGCACGTCGAGGACGCCGCCGCGGACGACGACGTCGCGGAAATCGAGGAGCTGATCGCGAGCATGCGCGCGCGCTTGCAAGCCTTGGGGCAGGCTACCGATCAGCGCGACCAATCCCTCGAGTTTCTCACCAAGCAGGTCGAGCAGGCGATCGGCGACATCGCCGTCCAGCAGGACGAGAAGGCCGGCCTGATGCAGCAGAACGCCGACTTGAACTGGCGCGTGGAGAGCCTGGTGGAGAGCCGCGGCGCCCTCAAGGAGGAGCTGCTCGAGACCAGCAGCCAGCACGAATCCTCGGTCGCCGATCTGGAGGCCGAGCTGGCGGACCTCAGCCAATTGCTGTCCCTCGAGACCGAGGCCAAGGCGGCGCTGCTGGGCGCCAAGGACGACCTCGTCGTGCAACTGGAGACCGCCAGGAAGGAGCAGGCCAGCCTGGCCCAGGCGCGCCGCGAGCAGCAGCGCGAGATCGCCCAGCTCAACCAGCAGGTGGCGGCGCTGCGGTCGGAGCTGAACACCGTCAGCGGGGCGCTGGCGACCTCGAAAGAGCGCATCGCCAAGAAGGAGCGGGACCTGGCCGCGCTGCAGGACCGGTTGGACCTGGCCCTGGCGAGCCGGGTGGAAAAGCTGTCGCCTTACCGAACCGAGTTCTTCAGCCGGCTCAGCGGCGCGGTCGGCGCTCACCCGGACATGCGGGTCGAGGGCGAGCGCTTCGTGTTCCAATCCGAGGTCCTCTTCGAGTCCGGCTCGGCCGAGATCGGCGAGGCGGGCAAGCGCCAACTGGTCGAGCTGGCGCGCAGCCTGCACATCATCTCGCGGGATATCCCGAGCGAGATCGACTGGGTGCTGCGGGTCGACGGCCACACCGACCGGCGGCCGATCGCCAACGCCGACTTCCCGTCCAACTGGGAGCTGTCGACGGCGCGGGCGATCGCGGTGGTGCGCTTCCTGATCCGCCAGGGGGTGCCGCCCTATCGCCTGGCGGCGGCCGGCTTCGGCGAGTTCCAGCCGCTCGACGCCGGCGACGACGAGATCGCCTATCGCCGCAACCGGCGCATCGAGTTCAAGCTCTCGCGGAAATAGCCCGGCCCGCCCGTTGGTTAACAGATCCTTAAGATCTGACCGCTAGCCTTGCGCCCGCTCCCAGGCAAGACGATTGGGAGAGACGAACGGCGGCGCGGAGGGCCGAAGCCATGGCGAAATCGGGATCCTCGCTGCCGGGGCCTGCCGGCCTCGCCGAATGGCTGCCGCTTCTGGGCTCGATCTGCCAGGTGCTGGCCACCCTGGGCGAGGCGCGGGACGACCAAGCGGGCGACGCCGAGGCTGCTCCGGGTCGCGAGCCGCCGCGCGGCGAGCGCGGCTAGCGCGGCTGGCGCCGGCTACTCCTCCAGCTCTGTGTCCCAGTAGAGGAAGTCGCTCCAGCTCTCGTGCAAAAAATTGGGCGGGAAGGCCCGCCCATGCTCCTGCAGCTCGTAAGTCGACGGCTGATGGGCTGGGCGTATGGGAGTCATGCCGCATTCGCGCGGCAGGCGGTCGCCCTTGCGCAGGTTGCAGCTTTGACAGGCGGTGACGACGTTGGTCCACATGGTGCGTCCGCCGCGCGAGCGCGGGATCAGATGATCGAAGGTGAGGTCCTCCGAACGCTCCTCGACGCCGCAGTACTGGCAGCGGAAGCGGTCGCGCAGGAAGACGTTGAACCGGGTGAAGGCCGGCCGCCGGTCGAGATGGACGTATTCCTTGAGCGAGATGACGCTCGGCAGGTGCATCTCGAAGGTCGGCGAGTGCACGATCTGATCGTATTCGGAGACGATGTTGACCCGGCCGAGGAACGACGCCTTGACCGCCTCCTGCCACGACCACAGCGACAGGGGGAAGTAGCTGAGCGGCCGGAAATCGGCGTTCAGTACCAGCGCCGGAAAGCCGTTCGCCGACAGCATGGGGCTCGCCTTTCCTCCATCGCGTCGTCCGCGGCCGGCCAGGTGCCGGCCGCCTAACTACCGCAGCGTCGGGGCGGGCCAAACGGGCTGGGCGCGCCCGACTCGTCAGTATTGATAAGGTATCTTCGCCGCAAACTCAAGATGGTGTACTAGAAAATCCAGCTCGCACCATATGTTGCAGAGTTATTACGGTTTGTCTTCCGCTTTGCGACTCTCGACTTGGGCGCGGGCGCGCAAGACTTGGGGCGCCAGGCAGTCCGGTCGGGATACTTCGCGAATAAGCCGCCAGTGCTTCGCCCGAGACGAGGCGCTTCACCCGAGATGACGGGCCAGGAACGCCCGGCCCAGATCGAGGCCGGGCTCGTCGATGCCGTGGCCCAGGCCGCGCCGGGTCTCCGTCTCGACCGGCACGGAATTGGCCTTCAAGACCGCCAGGGCGGCGGCCAGGGCCTGCACCGGCACGATCTCGTCGGCGTCGCCGTGGACCAAGAGCACCGGGGGGCGGCTGGCGATCTCCTCGGGCAGAGCATCGCCGCCGATCAGCGCCCCGGAATAGCCGAGCACGCCGGCGCAGGGGCGCGCGCGGCGCAGCGCGACGAACAGCGCCATCATGGTGCCCTGCGAGAAGCCGACCAGGGCCAGGCGGTCGTCGCCGAGGCCGTGGCGCTCGAGCTCGGCGTCGAGGAAGGCGCCCAGGATCGGCGCCGCCATGCGCACGCCGCCCAAGAGCGCTGCGGGATCCCGGTTCTGCAGGCTGAACCACTGCCGGCCGAACGGCGCCATGTCGCACGGAAAGGGCGCATGGGGGGAGACGAAGGCGGCGTCCGGCAGCCGCTCGCCGAGCAGCGGCGCCAGGGAGATCAGGTCGTGGCCGTCCGCCCCCAGGCCGTGCAACAGCACGACCAGCGAACGCGCCGCGCCCGGCGCGGCGCCGTGGCGCGGCCCGTCCAGTTCCATCAGTCCCGTCACGACCCCTCGTCCTCTCCTTCGCCGATCGCCCGCGCGGCCGCCGGCGGCGCGTCAGTTGGCCTCGCCGGACGGTCCCAGGCAAGGGAGAATCCGGCCCTCACACCAGGCCGGGATGGCGGTAGTAGTGCCAGAGGAAGCGCGCGGCGGCGCTGCGGTAGGGCCGCCAGGGCTCGGCCAGCCGGTCCATCTCCGCGGTGGTCGGCCGGGCGGCGAGGCCCTTGAGGCGCTGCATCGCCGTCTGCACCGCCAGATCGTCCGCCGGCCAGACGTCGGGCCGCCGCAGCGCGAACAGCAGGTAGCACTCCGCGCTCCACCGGCCGAGGCCCTTGACCCGGGTGATCCGCTCGATCGCCGCGGCGTCGTCCAGGGCGTGGACCGCGGCGAGGTCGAGGCGGCCGCGCGCCAGGTCCTCGGCGAGCCCGCGGCAGTAGCGCATCTTCGGGCGGCTGAGGCCGACGGCGCGCAGCGCCGCGTCGTCGAGCGCGAGGAACCGCCCGGGCGTCATCGGCCGGACCGCCTGCTCGAGGCGCGCGACGATGGCCCGCCCGGACGCCGCCGAGACCTGCTGGCAGGCGATCACGCGCAGCAGGCCGGCGAAGCCGTCGGGGCTGACGCGCACCGGCGGCAGGCCGCAGCGCGCGTAGGCCTCGGCGATCTCGCGGTCCCGCTCGGCCAGGGCGGCGAGCGCCGGGCGCAGGCTTTCATCGGGCGGGGCGGGGTCCATGGCTGGACTTTAGCTCGTCCTTGGCGTAGGGGCAGCCCATGACGCGAGAAACCTCCTCCCGTCCTGACGGCCTGGTGACCCGCTTCGCGCCCTCGCCCACCGGCTTGCTGCACCTCGGCCACGCCCACGCCGCGCTGTTCGCCGCGCGCGCGGCGCGCCGGGCCGGCGGCCGCTTCCTGCTGCGCATCGAGGACATCGACCTGGCGCGCTGCCGCCCGGCCTACGAGGCCGCGATCCTGGAGGATCTGCGCTGGCTGGGCCTCGCGTGGGAGCCGCCGACGATGCGCCAGAGCGAGCGGTTCGCGGTCTACCGGCGGGCGCTCGACGCCCTCAGGGACCGCGGGCTGCTTTATCCCTGCTTCTGCACCCGCAAGGACATCCAACGGGAGATCGCCGCCGCCGGCCA
>JAWWCG010000210.1:0-6283 GCA_033720555.1 Kiloniellales bacterium
CCGGCTGGCCTCCGTCGTGCCGCTCGACCAGTTTGCCTGGTCAGGGCACGTCGAGCTGGTCGCTGTCTTCGATCGCTGAGAGCGAGTCCGCTTTAGAGCCCGCACTGGGCGCGGTGGCGCAGCAGATGGTCTGCCAGCACGAGGGCCATCATGGCCTCGCCGACCGGCACGGCGCGGATGCCGACGCAGGGATCGTGGCGGCCCTTGGTGGAGATCTCGGTGTCCTCGCCGGCCTTGGTCACGGTCTTGCGCGGCGTCAGGATGGAGCTGGTCGGCTTCACCGCGAAGCGCACCACCAGGTCCTGGCCGGTGGTGATGCCGCCGAGCACGCCGCCGGCCCGGTTGGTGAGGAAGGAGACGCGGTCGCCCGCCATGCGCATCTCGTCGGCGTTCTCCTCGCCGGACAGCGCCGCCGCGCCGAAGCCGGCGCCGATCTCCACCCCCTTGACGGCGTTGATGCTCATCATCGCCTTGGCGAGGTCGGCGTCGAGCTTGTCGTAGGCCGGCTCGCCGAGGCCCGGCGGCACGCCCTCGGCCACCACCTCGATCACGGCGCCAGCCGACGAGCCGCTCTTGCGGGTCCGATCGAGGAACTCGGACCAGGTCTCGACGACGCCCGGGTCGGGCGAGAAGAAGGGGTTGCGATCGACCTCCGCCCAGTCCCAGCGGGCGCGCTCGATCGCCAGCGCGCCGATCTGGATCAGGGCGCCGCGGATCGTCACCGGCGCGTCCAGCAGGCGCTCGAGCACCTGGCGGGCGATCGCGCCGGCGGCGACGCGCATCGCGGTCTCCCGCGCCGAGGCGCGGCCGCCGCCGCGCGGGTCGCGCACGCCGTACTTCTTCCAGTAGGTGTAGTCGGCGTGGCCCGGGCGGAACTTGTCGGCGATGTCGCCGTAGTCCTTGGAGCGCTGATCGACGTTCTCGATCATCAGCGCGATCGGATGGCCGGTGGTCTCGCCCTGGTAGACGCCGGAGAGGATGCGCACCTGGTCGGGCTCGCGGCGCTGGGTGGTGAAGCGCGAGCGGCCGGGCGCCCGGCGGTCGAGCCACGGCTGGATGTCGCCCTCGCTCAAGGGGATGCGGGGCGGCACGCCGTCGACCACGCAGCCGATCGCCGGGCCGTGGCTCTCGCCCCAGGTGGTGAATCGGAAGGCCTGGCCGAACGCGTTGCCTGGCATGGCGCCTACACCCTGCCGCGGCGTCGGGCGCGCGGCAGCCTATGGTCTGCCGGGAGCCCGCTCACGACTGCGGGGCGAGGCCCTGCAGCAGCTGGGAAACCTCGGGCGCCGCGTCGACCGCCATCATGCCGACCACGTGATAGCCGCTGTCGACGTGATGGACCTCGCCGGTGACGCCGTTGGCGAGATCCGACAGGAGATAGACCGCCGCGCCGCCCACCTGGTCGAGGCTGACGTTGCGCTTCAGCGGCGAGTTGTATTCGTTCCACTTCAGGATATAGCGGAAGTCGCCGATGCCCGAGGCCGCCAGGGTCTTGATCGGGCCGGCGGAGATGGCATTCACCCGGATCCGGTCCTTGCCCAGGTCGCTCGCCAGATAGCGCACGCTCGCCTCCAGCGCCGCCTTGGCGACGCCCATCACGTTGTAGTGGGGCATGACCCGCTCGGCGCCGTAGTAGGTGAGGGTCAAGAGGCTGCCGCCGTCGCGCATCAGCGGCACCGCGCGCTGGGCGACCGCGGTGAAGCTGTAACAGGAGATATCGAGCGAGCGGACGAAGTTCTCGCGGCTGGTGTTGAGGTATTTGCCCTTCAGCTCGTCCTTGTTGGCGTAGGCGATGGCGTGGACCAGGAAGTCCAAGGCGCCCCAGCGCCGCTCGACCTCGGCGAACACCTCCTCGATGCTGCCGTCGCTGGCGACGTCGCAGGGCAGCACCATGTCGGAGCCGAGGGACTGCGCCAGCGGCCGCACGCGCTTCTCCAAGGCCTCGCCCTGGAAGGTGAAGCCGAGCTCTGCGCCGGCCGCATGCGCCGAGCGGGCGATGCCCCAGGCGATCGACCGGTCGTTGGCGACGCCCATGATCAGACCGCGCTTGCCGGCCAACAGTCCTTCACGCTCGGGCATGGGCCCCTCTCATAACGGCTCTGGCTTTGGGAATCCGCGCGCATCCTACACGAACGCTCCGGGCGGTCAAAGGAACCGCACGCGCGCGCAAGGATCGATTTCCCGCGGCTTTCGCCTATCATGGGCGCGCACGAGAGGGCAGAGACAGCAGGAAGGAGTAACGCTCGATGCAAGCGCCCGATCTCCCGCGGTGGCTGGTGGATCTCGGCCAGGTGTTCTGGTACACCGGCCGCAGGTTCGTCCGCGACGGCGGCCTGCAGACCGCCGCCGCGCTCAGCTATTCCTCGCTGCTGGCCCTGGTCCCGCTGATCACCATCAGCTTCGCGCTGCTGACCGCCTTCGACGCCTTCTCGGAGACGCGCGCCGACCTGCAGAAGCTACTGTTCGACACCTTCCCGGCGGATATCTCCAAGGCGGTCAGCGACCAGTTCACGACCTTCATCGACAACGCCAACCGAATGACCGGCGTCGGGGTCGCCGGGCTCGGCGTGGTGGCGGTGCTGCTGCTCAACACCATCACCGGCGGCCTGGACGCGATCTGGCGGGTCTCCGAGCCGCGGCCGCTGGCGCTGCGCATCCTGGTCTATTGGGCGTTGCTCACCATGGGGCCCATGCTGCTGGGCGCCTCTCTGTCGCTGTCCAGCTACGCCTTCGCCGCCGTGCAGTGGTCGGGGGTCAGCGACTATACGCCGCCCTTCATCGCAGCGCGCGTTCTGCCGGTCCTGCTGGCGATCCTCGGCTTCACGCTCATGTTCCTGGTGGTCCCCAACCGGGCGGTCTCGCTCAGGCACGCGCTGCTCGGCGCCGTCCTGGCCGCCTTCCTGCTGGAGCTCTTGAAGATCGGCTTCGGTGTCTACCTCAGCAATTTCCCGACCTACCAGGTGATCTACGGCGCCCTGGCGGCGATCCCGATCTTTCTCCTGTGGATGTATCTCTCCTGGGCTGCGGTCATCTTCGGCGCCGAATTGGCGGCCGCCCTGCCGGAATGGCGGGTCGCCAAGGACCGCGTGCGCCGCGGCGGCCAGCCCGGCGCCGAACTGGCGCTCGCCCTGGCGCTGCTGATCCGCCTGCGCGCGGCCCACCGCGACGGCCGGGTGATGCGCGAGGGCGCGCTCGCTCGCGGCCTGCCGGCGACCTTGCTGGAGCTGGACTACGTGCTGCGCACGCTGAGGCGCGCCCGATTCGTGGCGCGCAGCGGCGGGCGCTGGGTGCTGAGCCGCGACCTGGCGACGGTGAGCCTGGGCGATCTCATTGAGGTGCTGGGCCTGACCTTCGAGGCCGGCGACGGCTGGCCCGACCGGGTCGGCGAAGTCCTGGGCGAGCTGTCGGCGAGCATGGGCGAGCTGCGCGAGCGCAGCCTCGAGCAGCTCCTGCCGGCGGCGCCGCGGGCCTCGTGATCGGGGATCAGTGGGTCTTGCGGATTTGCGCGAGGCTCGCCTCGAGCTCGCTGCGCGCGCCTTCGGAGAGTCCCATGATCCCCTGGCGCAGCTCGTCGAGGGTGCGGCGCAGGCCGTAGACCTGGTCGAGCAGGCGCAGCACCACCGGGATCGCCTCGTCGTTCACCTCGAGGTCGCGGCGCAGCTCCACGATCAGCCGGATGCGCGCGCAGTCGACCTCGTCGAACAGCAGCTCGCCGTCCTCCTCCAGGGGCAGGACCCAGCGCTGCTCGATCCACCCGGAGACCTCGCGCTCGCTGACCTCCATCTGCGCGACGACCTGCTTGATGGTCCAGACCATGGCTCGGCGATCCCCTTTCAGCTCAGCCCCGCCTTGCGGCGCGGGTCGTAGCTGTCGGCGGCGGTCCAGCCGGCGACGAACTCCTGGAGGGCGGGATCCGGCTTGTCCGGCAGCATGACCGTCAGCTTGACGAGCTGGTCGCCGGCCGGCTTGCCGGCGGCGGCCGGCAGGCCCTTGCCGCGAAGCCGCAGGGTCTGGCCGCTGTTGGCGCCGGCCGGCACCTTGAGCGAGACCTTGCCGTGGATGGTCGGAACCTTCACCGAGGCGCCCAGGACCGCTTCCTTCAGGGTGATCGGCAGCTCCAGGTGGATGTCGCGGCCGCGGCGCACAAAGAAGCGGTGGGGCGCGACCTCGACCCGCACCAGGGCGTCGCCGGCCGGGCCCTGATTGCGGCCGGGCTGGCCCTGGCCCTTGAGGCGCAGGGTCTGGCCGTCCTCGGTGCCGGGGTTCACGCTCAGATCGAGGGTCTTGCCGTCGGCCAGGCGGACGCGCTTCTTCGCGCCCAAGGCGGCTTCCACGAAGTCCACCTTGATGGAATAGGAGACATCGGCGCCGCGGCGCGGCCCGCGCTGGCCGAAGAGATCGGAGAAGATGTCCTGGATGTCGACCTCGGGCCCGAACTCGTAGTGGGTGTACTTCGATCCCTCGCGGCCGCCGGCGTAGGTGCGGTAGGCGCCTGGCCCGGGACCGGCGGCGGCCGTCTCCTGGCCCGTGGCGTCGATCTCGCCGCGGTCGAAGCGCTTGCGCTTCTCCGCATCGCCGACGATGCCGTAGGCTTGGGAGACCTCCTTGAAGCGGCGCTCGACGTCGGCGTCGCCCGGGTTGAGGTCGGGGTGTAGCTGCTTGGCCAGCTTGCGGTAGGCGGCCTTGATCTCGTCCGCGCTGGCGGACTTGGCGACGCCCAGCACCTTATAGGGATCGGTCATGGCGGCTGTTTTACACGAGCCGGCGCGCCGGCGCACCTGCCGGCGCGGCGGAAAGGTGGATTATTCGACGATTCGCCAGGTGCCGTCGGGCTCGCGGCAGGCGGTGCCGTAGGCGGTCTCGGTGCGGCCGCCCACGGTGATGGTCTGCTGGAACTCGCGGCAATAAAGCCCGCTCGAGGTGCTGCCGTCGCGCACCGGCGTTACCGTGCCGGAGTTACCCGAATCCGGGTTGTTCCACACGATGGTCTCGCCGAGCGGGGCCTGGTGGGATTCCACCACCGCCTCGTTCGCGCGCACGCGGTCCTGCTCGTCCATGGTGCGGCCGATCTCGCTGCCGATCAGGCCGCCGATCAGCACGCCGGCGCCGGTCGCGACGAGCTGGCCGGTGCCGTCGCCGAACTGGGAGCCGAGCAGCCCGCCCAGGGCGGCGCCGCCCAGCGTGCCGACGGTCTGCTTCTCGCCATAGGGGCTGTTCGAGCACGCGGCCGCGAACATGGCGATCACGGCCGCGGCGGCGACAGTCTTGAGCTTCATGGCTACACCCTTTGCAATCACCGATCCGGAGAGGGGAATCTCCGCTAGACCTAATACGAACCCCAGGACAAATCCATCCCTTGTGTCGAAATTGGTCCGGGCGGAGCTCCAGGGGACTCTATTGTTTTGTAAAGCCGATACTTATACCAAATTCTTAACATAGATATTCAAGGAATCCCGGCGCCGCGTCGGCCCTTGCGCGCCGGCCGGGCGCGCGGGCATTTTCATTGCCGGGGGCCAGGTATTAAGGTGCCGTGCCGGCCCGCCGGGGCGGACCGGCGGGCCCGCCGCCCGACGGCGGAGACTTGCGGACACCTGCGGACCCTTGCGGAGGCCTCGCCCTTATCGTGCGCATCGCCGACACCACGCCGGAGAATCCCTTCGCCCTTTTCGCCGCCTGGCTCGAGGAGGCCGGGCAAAAGGAGCCGAACGACCCCAACGCCATGGCCCTGGCCACCGTCGGCGCGGACGGCCTGCCGTCGCTGCGCATGGTGCTGCTCAAGGGCTACGACGTCGAGGGCTTCGTCTTCTACACCAACCTGGAGAGCCGCAAGGGCCGGCAGCTGGCGGCCAATCCCAAGGCGGCGCTGCTGTTCCACTGGAAGTCCCTGCGCCGCCAGGTGCGGGTCGAGGGTCCCGTGAGCCCGGTCGGCGCGGCCGAGGCCGACGAATACTTCGCCAGCCGCCCGCGGCAGAGCCAGATCGGCGCGTGGGCGAGCGACCAGTCGCGGCCGCTCGAAGGGCGCTTCGAGCTGGAGAAGCGGGTGGCGCTCTACGCCGCGAAGTTCGCCGTCGGCAAGGTGCCGCGCCCGGCCCACTGGTCGGGATTCCGAATCGCCGCCGAGCGGATCGAGTTCTGGCAGGACGGCGCGTTCCGCCTGCACGATCGGCTGGTCTATCATCGCGAGGACGCGTCCGGTGGGGCGGCGTGGCGGACCGAGCGGTTGTTCCCATGAGGCCCGGCACGACGATCGCGCTCATCGCGGCCATCGCATTCATCGCGGTCG
>JAWWCG010000211.1:0-6272 GCA_033720555.1 Kiloniellales bacterium
CGAGCATGGCGCCGAGCCGGGCCGGCAGCGCACCGGCCAGGGGGCGCGCCAGCGAGGCGGCCCGCAGGGCCAGGCGAAAGCGCCCGGGCGACGGCAGCACCAGGGCCAGGACCGATCGCAGCCAGCGCTCCGCCAGGGGGCGGCGATAGGTCTTCTCGATCCGCGCCCGGGCGTGATCGACCAGATGCATGTAATGGACGCCCGAGGGGCAGGTGGTCATGCACGACAGGCACGACAGGCAGCGGTCGATGTGGGTGACCAGCCGGTCCGAGGCGGGCCGGTCGTTCTCCAGCATGTCCTTGATCAGGTAGATGCGGCCGCGCGGGCT
The DNA here is from genome assembly GCA_033720555.1 of Kiloniellales bacterium. GTDB lineage: Bacteria > Pseudomonadota > Alphaproteobacteria > Kiloniellales > JAKSDN01 > CALJXB01. The sequence goes on from JAWWCG010000211.1 coordinate 329, forward strand.
GTCGAGCTCGTCGCCGAGCAGCACGTAGGTCGGACAGGTGGCGGTGCAGAAGCCGCAATGGACGCAGGCGCGCAGAATCTTCTCCGATTCCGCGACGTCGGGATCGGCAAGCTGGGCTAGGGTGAAATTGGTCTGCACCGCGCTCTCCCTTCGCCGGCCGCGGCGCAACGCGCACCGCCGCCGGCGCCAAGACTAGCACGGCGACGCGGCCGGGACAGCGCCGAGTCCGGCGCCGCGCCCGCTCCCGCTAGTGCCAAAGCCCGGTGTAGCGCCAGCGCGGCCGCCCGATCACCGGGCGGATGCCGGAGGTCACGGCCGGCCGGTCCGAGGCGGCGAAGGGCGCGCGGCGCGCGTCCGGGGCGAGGGAGAGCAAGCGCGCGACGCGTTCCTCAGTGCTCGGATGGGAGCGAAACAGCGACGGGTCAGGGATGCGCCGCCCCGGCAGGAAAACCCGTTCCCAGAGGCCGGCCTGGTGTTGCTCCAGCTTGCGCAGCGCCGAGGCGAGCCCCTCGGGATCGCCGGTCAGCCCGGCGGCCTCGAGGTCGGCGTCGAACTCGCGGGCGCGGGACAGGGCGAGCTGCAGGAGGCTCGCGAAGGTGGGCGCGACGATGAGGATGACGGCCACGACGAGCGGCGCCAGGCTGCCTTGCAGAAGCATCATGGGCACGCTGAGAAACAGCAGCATCACGCCGGCGAAGGAGAAGAAGCTGGTCAGGCGGCTGATGCTGTCCGCCAAGCTCATGACCCAGAGGTCGTTGTTGCGGATGTGGCTGATCTCGTGGGCCAGCACGCCCGCCAGCTCGCGCAAGGTGAGGCTGCGCAACAGGCCGTCGGTCACCGAAACCACGGCGTCGGCCTTGCCGCCCAGGGTGAAGGCGTTGAGGGCGGCGCTGGGGACGTAGTAGAGCCGGGGCGCGCGCGGCAGGCCGGCGCGGGCGGCGAGCCTGGCAAGCAGGTCGTGGCCGGCGGGAAACTCCGCCGGGCCGAGCGGGCGCGCGCGATACATGCGCATGACGATCTGCGGCGAGATCCGGGGCGCCCAGATGAGCGCCAGCACCCAGCCCGCCAGCGCCCAGAGGGCCAGGTCGCGGCCCAGCAGCAGCCATGAGATGACGAACAGCAGGCCCACCATGCCGGCGAGCAGCAGGGCGGAATGCGCGAGATTGCGCAGCTTGTGGCGCCGGCGCGCCGTCCTGTCCAGGGTCTCGTGGCCCAACTCCGCCTCCCCGACGCCCCGGCCTTCGCTTCGCCTGCGAAGCGCTCAGTGCTAAGCCCTGGGCGCTAGATGTCGATTTGGGCCGCCCGGCGCAAGTCGCAAGGCCGCGGCGCGGGCGCTTGTGCCCCCGCGGCCGGATCTGTGGATAACTTTGTGGGCAGATGCTGCCCGCCCGCAACGGGCAGGTCGAAATACCAAGTAATCCGACCGATTCTCATGTAGTGGATAACTAGAGCCCGCAAATAACCTAACGCCGCACCGACTCTATTACCGAGCAGATCTCGGTCTCGGACAAGTCAGGAAAGGCGTTGCGAGCACTTCGCACCGCCATACTTTCGGCTTCTTCGTGCGTTACTCCCTGTGCCCATGAATCCGCCAAGGCCTTGCGGATCAGTGCTTCCAGCCTGACGCCCCGTGCGTCTCGGACAGTTTGTGGCTGACGCATCCCTGTTCTCCCAAGCCGAGCAAGTTGTTCGGAGGTTTCTTATTTTCATGAGACACGAAGTGGGTCGCCCGGCGACCTTGGCCAGTGACGGCCGTCACAAAGCCGTGAGATTTCGGCAACGGATCCGACCCGGCCCGAGAACCCGACCCGAGAACCTTGGCCGCGGACGGGCCGGCGAGTCATGATGGCGACCGGAAACGCGAGGGAGGCTGCCATGCGCCGCAGCGCCGATCCCGAAGGCAAGCGCCTGCCGATCAAGCTGGACTCGACCTCCAACGGCGAGTTCGTGCCGGTGCCGCTCGACGCCGCCAATCGCGCGGCCAACCGCCTCGCCCAGGAATGGGCCGGCGCGAACGCCAAGCGGCGCGGGCTGGCGCGCCGGGACTTCATGGTATCCGCCTGCGGCGCGGCGAGCGCGCTCCTGGCCTTCAACGCCGCCAACGCGGCGGCCGGCCGCACGGGCGGGTTCTTCGAGCTCGACCAGCTGGCGGCGGTCGACCCGGAGGCCGCGCTCGACCGCCTGGCGGGGCGCGAGTTCGTGTTCGACGTCCAGGGCCACTTCGTCGGCCAGCACGGCCTCGGCAAGACCGGCCTCGGCGGCGCCGATCAGTTCATCAAGGACATCTTCCTCGATTCCGACACCGACATGATGGTGCTGTCCTTCATTCCCTCGCGGCGCGAGAAGGAGCTGCTGACCATCCAGGAAGCCGACGCGGTGCGCCGCATCATCGACGAGATGGAGGGCACCCGGCGCCTGCTGATCCACGGGCGCGTCAATCCGAACCAGCCGGGCGACCTCGAGGGGATGGACGAGCTGGCCGAGCGTTGGGGCGTCTCGGCGTGGAAGTGCTACACCCAGTGGGGGCCGGACGGCCGCGGCTTCTTCCTCCACGACGAGGCGACCGGCCTCAAGATGATCGAGAAGGCCCGCGCCCTGGGCGTCAAGAACATCTGCGTCCACAAGGGGTTGCCGTTCGGCCGGCGGTCCTACGAGCACAGCCTCGCCAGCGACATCGGCGTGGTGGCCCGGATGTTCCCCGACGTGAATTTCCTGGTCTACCACTCCGGCTTCATCAGCGGCCAGCCGGAGGGGCGCTACGACCCGGACCGCGGCGAGGGCGTCGACGAGCTGATCCGCTCGGTCGAGGAAAACCAGGTGCCGCGCAACGGCAACGTCTACGCCGAGCTCGGCAGCACCTGGCGCTATGCCATGCGCGACCCGGACAGCGCCGCCCACATCATCGGCAAGCTGGTGAAGCACATCGGCGAGGAGAACGTGCTCTACGGCTCCGACTGCATCTGGTACGGCTCGCCCCAGGATCAGATCCAGGCCTTCCGCACCTTCCAGATCTCCGAGGCGCTGCAGGAGCGGCACGGCTACGCGAGGATGACGCCCGAGCTGCGCGCCCGGATCTTCGGGCTCAATGCCGCGAAACCCTATGGAATCGACGTCGATGAGGTGCTCAAGCGCGCGCGCCACGACGCCATCGAGCGGCGGCGCACGGCATACCGGGAGAATGCCGATCCCCACTTCCTGACCTTCGGCCCCAAGACCCGGCGCGCGTATTTCGCCCTCTTGCGGGCGCGCGGCGGCTCGCCAGTTTAGCGGCCCTGTCGAGAGGGTACGGGGCGGCTCTTGCCCGCAAATCTCTGGCGTCATGCGTCAAAGACCGGAGGCGAATGCCTCCTGAGAAGCCGGTGCACTCGTGCCTCGGCTCGGGTTATCGTATGCCACCGGCGCGCAACCCGTCTTTGAGATTGCCTTGCAGGTCAAGGCTCCCAGTAAACCCGGCAAACCGGTAGGATGGCGGACTTTATTCCCCGGCCTCCCTTAGAGACAGATACCTGCTGGACGGAGTCAACTCTGCGGCCTCCGCGACCTTTTCGAACCCCTCCGAGCCCGTCAACAAGCCATCGAAGTAGGCAACTGTTGCCGTCAGGCCCTCGACCAAATCGACTTTGGGCAACCAGCCAAGTTCGCGCTTAGCGAGGGAGATATCCGGCTGACGCTGCACCGGATCGTCCTGCGGCAAGGGTCTGTACTCAACCCTCGAGCAGGTGCCAGTCAGGTCAATGACCCGCTGTGCCAACTCGGCAATCGTGAACTCACATGGATTGCCAAGATTAACTGGTCCGGTGAAATCCTTTGGCCCATTCATGAGCCGGACCAACCCTTCGACTAGATCATCGACGTAACAGAACGACCGCGTCTGGCTGCCATCGCCGTAAATCGTGATCGGCTCGCCCTTTAGCGCCTGCACAATGAAGTTCGAAACGACTCGTCCATCGTTAGGAAGCATTCGCGGACCATAAGTATTGAAAATGCGCGCCACTTTGACATCCATGGCGTGCTGGCGGTGATAATCAAAGAAGAGGGTCTCCGCGCATCGTTTTCCCTCATCGTAGCAAGCCCGCGGCCCAACTGGATTCACATAGCCCCAGTAGTCTTCAGGCTGTGGATGGACAGTCGGATTGCCGTAGACCTCACTCGTCGAGGCTTGCACAATTGGCACCTTCAACCGCTTCGCCAACCCCAGCATGTTTATGGCGCCCATGACCGAAGTTTTCGTCGTCTGTACCGGATCGAACTGATAGTGAATCGGTGAAGCCGGACAGGCCAGATTGAAGATCACATCGACTTCGACGTACAACGGAAAGGTAATGTCGTGCCGAACTAATTCGAAACTCGGGTCGCTTAAATGTTTCTGAACATTACGTTTTGTGCCCGTGTAAAAATTGTCAACGCAAAGCACCTCATAACCCAGGTTCAATAGCCGCTCACACAAGTGCGACCCCAAGAACCCTGCCCCACCAGTGACAAGGCAGCGTCGACCAAATACCTTTGGCATCTTCTCTTTCCTTCGACGTAATGATCTACGATGGCTGTTAAATTTCAGGAATCCGCGAAAAAAACAAATAATTCAATCCATTATTAAACGCGCCTCATATTTAGGTATTAAAATTCTTAATCTCCCTCCATAGAAATATCTCCACGTCACCAATATGAACACACCGAAGACGTCTCGCAAAATTACCTTCAATGCGAAGCCACGTCTCGTTTAAAAGATCAAAGCCCATAACAAATTTTTGGAATTTGTACGGTTATAGCTCTTCAACGCCCGCACTCTCAGTTCATTAGATAGAAATCATAATAGCATGATCTAAGTGCGGTTAATAGGCAGAACCTATGTGCAAAAGCAACGTTATTCGTTATTCTGCGTCACCTGTTTCATACAAAGTGCAATTTAAAGCATTATGGTCGTAATAGGGAAATCTGCGGTTCATTTCTTTCGTTTCCTGTTGATTTCACTTGTATTCTGCCTCCGCCCTTTTTCCGGGCTACAAATCTTTCGGGGGCTTACCGACGCTATAAATGTTCGTGTCCATCCGGATGATATCATGTGATTCTAGTCTGCGTGCCAACATCCCTTCGCGCCAAGCGGAGTGCGGCATGACGGTTTGCGACCGAGTAGACCGCCACCGACTGCCGCCCGGTCAGTTCGTGATCCTCGAATCCTCACCCTCCACTAGCACCGCGCCTTCGTATCTAGACGCAGTGGAATTTCCGATACCATTCAACGAAGCGCGGCAGACCTTCCTCAATGGTCACTCGGGGCTCGAAACCTAAGTCGCGTTTCGACTCATCAATATCAGCATAGCTGGCTTTGACGTCGCCCGGCTGCATGCCGACGTATTCCTTAACCGCTTCCCGTCCGCAAGCAGATTCGAGAATTTCAATGAAATAACTCAGTTCTTCAGATTTGTGATTACCCAGGTTGTATATCTTGTGCCGCGTCCGCTCGTAAGTCGAGAGCGCTTTGGCGAGCGCGGCGACCGTTCCATCAACAATATCATCGATGTAGGTGAAGTCGCGCTTCATGTCGCCCTTGTTGAAGACCTGGATCGGGCGACCTTCGAAAATGGCTTTGGTGAAGATATATGCGGCCATGTCGGGCCGGCCCCAAGGCCCGTAGACCGTGAAGAACCTCAGCCCGGTTGCCGGAAAGTCGTGAAGGCCTGATTGACATTCGGCGATCAACTCCCCGGCGCGTTTTGTGGCCGCATAGAGAGACACCGGATGATCGACGCGATCTCGTCCTCCGGCCAGGAGGCGGGCTTCGGCGGCATCGGCGGGAGGCGCGGCGCCTCCGAAACCACCCGGTACTCGCCGTACGGCGGCAGGGAGGCGGGCTCGGCGGGTTCGGCGCCCGCGAACGTGACGGCGCCGGAAGGCTGCGGCTTCGGCCACGCCGCGAGGAGGCCGAGGCCGAGCGCGAGCAGCA
>JAWWCG010000212.1:0-6266 GCA_033720555.1 Kiloniellales bacterium
CACGAGGTCAAGGACCTGCAGCGCCGCCTCGGCGTCACCACCATCATGGTCACCCACGACCAGGAAGAGGCGCTCACCATGGCCGACCGCATCGTGGTCATGGACCACGGCGTGATCGAGCAGGTGGGCACGCCCGAGGAGATCTACGGCCGGCCGGCGACCGCCTTCGTGGCCGACTTCATCGGCACCATGAATTTCCTCGACGGCACGGTGAAAGCCCAGAACAGCGTCGCCGTCGGCAACGCGGTGCTGCATTGCGAGACCGACGGCGTGGTGCCGGGAACCTCGGTGACCGTGGCGATCCGCCCGGAGGACATCAACGCGCAGGACATCTCGGAGAACGACGAGAACGTCGTCGAAGCCGAGATCAATCATCTGGAGTTCCTCGGCTCCTTCTACCGCGCCGACATCGGCGGCCCGGCGATCGGCGAGCAGGAGGTGCGCGCCGACTTCTCGATCAATCTCGTGCGCCGCAAGAAGCTCGACGCCGGCAGCAAGCTGGCGCTTCGCTTTCCGCCGGAGTTCATCCGCATCTACAGAGACGGCTCGCCGAGGGCCGGCGAGCCATGAGCCGGACCGCGGTCGCCGCCGGCGCGGCAGCCCCGATCATCAAGGCCAAGCTGAGCCGCGACGATTGGATCATGCGCGGCTCGATGGTGGTGATCGGCGTCTTCCTCGCGGTTTTCGTCCTGATGCCGCTCTACACCATGATGTCGAAGAGCGTGGAGAACAAAGCCGGCGAGTTCGTCGGCCTCGCCAACTACGCCGAGTACTTCTCCACCCCGGCCCTGTTCATCTCCGCCATCAACAGCCTCTACGTTTCGGTGATCGGCACCGTGATCGTGCTCGGCGCGGCCTTCGTCTACGCCTACGCGCTGACCCGGACCTGCATGCCGTTCAAGGTGTTCTTCAAGCTGGTGGCGGCGGTGCCCCTGCTCACGCCGTCGCTGCTGAGCGGCATCTCGCTGGTCTACTGGTTCGGGCGGCAGGGGGTCGCCAAGGACTTGTTGTTCGGCGAATCGATCTACGGTCCGATCGGCATCGTGATCGGCTCCAGCTACTGGGTGTTCCCGCACGCCCTGATGATCGTCATCACCGCCTTGTCGATCACCGACGCCAGGCTCTACGAGGCGGCGGCGGCCCTGCGCACCGGCAAGATCAAGACCTTCTTCACGGTCACGATTCCCGGCTGCAAGTATGGCCTGATCTCCGCCGGTTTCGTGGTGTTCACCCTGATCTTCACCGATTTCGGCGTGCCCAAGGTGATTGGCGGCAACTTCAACATGCTCGCGGTCGACATCTACAAGCAGGTGATCGGCCAGCAGAACTTCCAAATGGGCGCGGTGGTCTCGATCATCCTCTTGATCCCGGCGGTGATCGCCTTCGCCGTGGACCGCGTCGTGCAGAAGAAGCAGGTCTCGCTCCTGTCGGCGCGCGCCGTGCCCTTCGAGGCGAAACCGAACCGGCCGCTCGACCTCGCCATGCTGGCCTTCTGCTCGCTGGTCGCGCTCCTGATCCTGTGCATGATCGGCATGGCGCAGTACGCGGCGATCATCAAGTTCTGGCCCTACAATCTCGAGCTGACCTTGCGCAGCTACAATTTCGATCTCGCCAACGGCGGCGGCTGGGATTCCTATTTCAACTCGATCCGCATGGCGCTCTACACCGCCGTCATCGGCACGGCGATCATCTTCTTCGGCGCTTATCTGGTGGAGAAGGGCCGCGGCTTCGTCGCCGGGCGCAACGCCTTTCACGCGGTCGCCATGATGCCGCTGGCGGTGCCGGGCATGGCGCTGGGCCTCGCCTACATCTTCTTCTTCAACAACCCGGCCAATCCCTTCAACTTCCTCTACGGCACCATGGGCATTCTGGTGCTGGTCACGATCACCCACTTCTACACCGTCAGCCACCTGACGGCGGTGACCGCGCTGAAGCAGATGGATCCGGAGTTCGAATCCGTCTCCGCCTCGCTCAAGACGCCGTTCTACCGGACCTTCGGGCGAATCACCGTGCCGGTCTGCGTGCCGGCGATTCTCGACATCTCCATGTATCTCTTCCTCAACGCCATGACCACGGTCTCCGCGGTGGTGTTCCTCTATTCCGCCGACACCACGCTGGCCTCGGTCGCGGTGCTCAACATGGACGATCAGGGCGAGCTGTCGTTCGCCGCCGCCATGGCCATGATGATCGCCTATACCTGCGCCGCCGCGCGGATCCTGCACGCGCTCCTGACTCGCGGGATCCAACGCCGCACCCAGGCCTGGCGCACGCGATAGCCCCCGATTTTACGTCGCGCAACGCCTCTGTTATGGTCGAGGCGCAGAGGCTGGGGACCTCGTTTCCACTCAGAGCATGGATTCACAGGGAGGACGGGACGATGAAACGTATCTTGACCGCGGCGGCGTGCGCCTTCGCCTTGGCGCTGTCGCAGCTAGCGGGGGCGACGGACAGCGCGGCGGACGCGCTCATGGACAAGGTCGAAGCGGGCGAGCCGATCCGCATCGGCTTCGCCAACGAAGTGCCGTGGGCCTATCCCGGCGAGAGCAACGAGCCGCTCGGCTTCGCCAACGCGCACGCGATCGGCGTTCTGAACGCCATGGGGATCACCGACATAGAGCCGGTCGTGACCGAATGGGGCGGGCTGATCCCCGGCCTCATGGCCGACCGTTTCGACGTCATCACCGGCGGCATGTACATCCTCGGCAGCCGCTGCGAGAACGTCAACTTCGCCGAGCCCATGGGCGTCTTCGGCGACGCCTTCATCGTCGCGCCCGGCAACCCCAAGGGCCTGGAGACCTACCAGGACATCAAGGACGCCGGGGCGATCCTGGCGACCGGCGCCGGCTACAACATCGTCGAGGTGGCCAAGAAGGAAGGCATTCCCGAGAGCAACATCATGCAGGTGCCGGGCCCGACCGAGATCCTGGCCGCGGTCAAGGCCGGGCGGGCCGATGCCGGCGGGGTGACCTTCTTCACCGCCCAGAACCTGGCGCAGGAGAGCGGCGGCGCGGTCGAGGTCACGGATCCTTCGAAGCTGCCGGAGTGGACGCTCAACTGGGTCGGAATCGCCTTCCGTCCGAGCGACACGGATTTTCTGGCGGCCTTCAACGAAGCGCAGGCCGAGTACCTCGGCTCGGACGAGATGCTGGCCGCGGTGGCGCCCTATGGCTACACCGAGGCGCAGCTTCCGGGCGACGTCACGACCGCCTACGCCTGCGAGAACCGCTGACGCCGAGGCCCGCCTCCGCTCCCGGCGGGCGCAGGGGACGCCGCGCGGGCGCCGAGCGATCGGCGCCGCCGCGCGCGACGCCGATCGCCTAGAGCGGCTGCGCATGACGGCTTATCTCGGCGTCGCCCGCGCGCGGCTGCAAGCGCGCGCCGCGGCGGCCGAGCGCTACCCGCGGGCGCCGCTCCAGGCCAGCTCCCGCGACGCCCAAGGCGAGCTGGAGCGCACCGGGGAGCGCACCGGGGAGCGCACCGGGGAGCGCACGGGGGAGCGCACGGGGGCGCGCACGGGGGCGCCGGAGTAGCAGGCGATGACCTACGCCGAATTTCTGTCGCAGTACGGCGCGCGTTTCGTCGACGGCGCCATCGTCACGGCGCAGCAGACCGTGCTCGCCATCGTGGTGGCGGTGTCGATCGCGGTGGTGATGGGCTTGATGCGCCTGTCGCACAATTTCTTGGTGCGCGGCGCGGCCACGGTCTACATCGAGATCTTTCGCGGCACCTCGCTCCTGGTCCAGTTGTTCTGGATCTTCTTCGTGCTGCCGCTGTTCGGCCTGCCGCTCGAGAAGTTCACCGCCGGCTTCCTCGCCGTCGGCATGAACCTCGGCGCCTACGGCGCGGAGGTGGTGCGCGGCGCGATTCAGGCGGTGCCCACGGGCCAGTACGAGGCGGCCCTGGCGCTCAACATGTCGCCGGCCACGCGGATGCGGCGCATCATCTTTCCCCAGGCCCTCGCGATCATGCTGCCGCCGTGGGGCAACCTTCTCATCGAGCTGCTGAAGGGCACCGCGCTGGTCGCCCTGATCTCGGTCTCCGATCTCATGTTCGAGGCCAAGCAGATCAACGGCTCGACGTTCCTCTCCATCGAATCCTTCGGCACCGCGCTCGTCATCTACTACGTCATGGCCCGCTTCCTCATCACGCCGTCCATGCGATGGTTCGAGGCCGTTGTGGCCCGGCGGATGGGCCGGGCCTGAGGCGGGGAGGGCGCGGGCATGTTCGACTGGCGCTGGGACTTCGCGTTCGAGATCCTGCCCCGCCTGCTGCTGGCGACGCTCAACACCCTCATGGCGGCGGGCATCGGCTACGCCATCGCGCTGGTGATCGGGCTGGTCTTCGCCCTGGCCCAGCGCACGCCCTATCGGCCGGTGACCGCGGTGGTGCGCGAGACCGTGGAGTTCATCCGCTCCACCCCGCTGGTGCTGCAGATCTTCTTCGTCTTCTACGTCGGGCCGCAGTTCGGCATCCGCCTGTCGCCCTGGACGTCGGGCATGATCGCCATCGGCCTGCACTACGCCTCCTACCTGTCGGAGGTCTACCGCGCCGGCATTGACAGCGTGCCCCGGGGCCAGTGGGAGGCCTCCCGGGCGCTCAACTTCAGCACGGCGCGGACCTATTTCCGGATCGTCATTCCCCAGGCCCTGCCGGCGAGCCTGCCGGGCATGGGCAACTATCTGGTCGGCATCTTCAAGGACACGCCCATGCTGTCGGTGATCGGGGTCGCCGAGCTGATGCACACGGCCAACGCCCTGGGCTCGGAAACCTACCGCTTCCTCGAGCCCTACACGCTGGTCGGGGTGATCTTCCTGGCGATCTCGCTGCCGACGGCGGCGGGCCTGCGGGTTTTCGAGGCGTGGGTCCGGCGCGCCCTCGGCATGACGAAATCGCGATGAACGGCGGGGGCCTGAGATGAGCGACGACGACTTTCCCGTGAAGCTCGAGCCGGGCGGCCCCATGGTCCGCTTCGCCAAGGTGACCAAGCGCTACGGCTCGCTGACCGTGCTCGATTCCCTCGACCTCGACGTCGCGACCAACGAGATGGTCTCGATCATCGGGCCGTCCGGCTCCGGCAAGACGACGGTGCTGCGCATGCTGATGACGCTCGAGGAGATCGACGAGGGCGTGATCTACGTCGACGGCGAGCCGCTCACCCACATGGCGCGCGGCGGCAAGCTGGCGAAGGCCAACGCCGCCCATTTGCGCAAGATGCGCGGCAACATCGGCATGGTGTTCCAGCACTTCAATTTGTTCCCCCACATGACCGCGCTGGAGAACTGCATGGAGGCGCCGGTCCACGTCCTGGGCCTCGGCAAGGAAGAGGCCGAGCGGCGCTCGGTGGAGCTGCTCGACATGGTCGGCCTCGCCGACAAGAAGGACCAGCATCCCTCGCGCCTCTCGGGCGGCCAGCAGCAGCGCGTGGCGATCGCCCGCGCCCTGGCGATGCGCCCCAAGGTCATGCTGCTGGACGAGGTGACCTCCGCGCTGGACCCGGAGGTGATCGGCGAGGTATTGAATGTCATCCGCCGTCTCAACAGCGAGCACAACCTGACCATGCTCATGGTGACCCACCAGATGGGCTTTGCCCGCGAGGTCTCCGACCGCGTCTGCTTCTTCTACGGCGGCAAGATCGAGGAGCAGGGCCCGCCCAGCCAGATCTTCAGCGACCCGCAGAAGGAACGGACCCAGCAGTTCCTGAGCGCCGTGCTCGAGGCGGGCTAGCCCGGCCATGACGAGCGTGACGTGGCAAGAGGTCGAGGCCGCCCGGCGGACGATCGAGGGCACGGCGGTGGTGACACCGCTGATCCCCTCGCCCTACCTCTCCGATCTCGCCGGGCAGGACTTCCTGCTCAAGCTGGAGATGACCCAGCCGATCGGCGCCTTCAAGCTGCGCGGCGCCGCCAACGCGATCTTCAACCTGCCCGAGGGCGTCGCCGGCGTCACCTGCTGCTCGACCGGCAACCACGGGCGCGGCGTCGCCTATGCGGCGCGCCAGCGCGGCCTGAGGGCGGTCATCTGCATGTCGTCCCTGGTCCCCCGCGCCAAGGTCGAGGGCATCAAGGCCCTGGGCGCGGAGGTTCGTATCGTCGGCCGCTCCCAGGACGAGGCGATGGTGGAAAGCCAGCGCCTGGTCGACGAGGAGGGCCTGGTCGAGATTTCGCCGTTCGACGATCCCTACGTGATCGCCGGGCAGGCGACCATCGGTCTCGAGCTGGCGGTCCAGCGCCCGGACCTCGCCGCCGTCCTGGTGCCGCTGTCCGGCG
>JAWWCG010000213.1:0-6252 GCA_033720555.1 Kiloniellales bacterium
GCGATCAGCTTCGCCCGGTCCGGGTGCATGAGGGCCGGCGGGCTCGATCGCACCAGGCGCTCGACCGCGCGCTCGGCGACGGCGTCGCGGTTTTCGGCGCCGTCCGGCACCACGTCGAGCAGCGTCACCGGCACGCCGGCGTTCGCCAGGTGGCCGGCAATGCCCGCGCCCATGGTGCCGGCGCCGATCACCGCGGCGCGTTTGATGTCCGCCATGGCCCGGCCTATCGGGCTATTGGCTCGGCTCGAGCAGCTCGATTTTGTAGCCGTCGGGGTCCTCGACGAAGGCGATCACCCGGGTGCCGTGCTTCATCGGACCCGGCGGGCGGGTGATCTTGGCGCCCGCCTCCTGGAGCGCCTCGCAGGTGGCGTAGACGTCCGGCACCTCGAGCGCCACGTGGCCCCAGCCGTTGCCCAGCTCGTAGGGCTCCTCCTGGTCCCAGTTGTAGGTCAGCTCGATCGCCGGATGGCTCTCCTCGGGGCCGTAGCCGACGAAGGTGTTGGTGAACTTGCCGCCGGGGTACTCCTTCTGGCGCAAGACCTTCATGCCGAGAACCTTGGTGTAGAAGTCGAGCGACTTCTCCAAGTCGCGCACCCGAATCATGGTGTGGGCCATTCGGTACTGGGTCTCGCTCATAGTCGTCCTCGCTCGCTTTCTCTTCCGCCTTGGCCTCGCGACCTCGCGCCCGCCCCGATCAAACGCCCCGGGATCACGCCCCGGGATCGTGCCCCGGGATCACGCCCCGGGATCACGCCCCGGATTTAGGCGACGGCGGCGCGCACCAGATCCTGGAAGCGCGCCAGGCTGTCCTCCCAGTGGGGCGACAGGACGCCGCCGTCCGCCGTCGCCTCCGAGGCCCGGCCGCGCTGCAGGCGCTCGCAGACCGCGTGGTCTTCCTCGTGCACCTTTCGCCACAAGCGGGCGAGCGCGTCAACCGTCTCGGGCGCCGGCGCCGCCTCTCCGGTGAGATAGATCACCCGCCGCTGGCGCGTGCGGTCGGGCGCGACGGGCTGGTTCAGGTGAACGCCGATCTGGTCGGGGTGGTAGCGGCCCAGCACGAAGTTGGGGAACAGCGTCAGGTAGAGGGAATCGACCGCCAGCGTCTCGCCGCCCCCATGACCGCCCTCCTCGCGGCCGCCCTCCTCGCGGCCCTCCTCGAGGCCCGCCGCGTGCGAGATCTCGACCACGCTGCCGAGGCAGTGGCCGTCGATCAGGGTCGCATGGTCCGAAAGCGGCTGCTCGGTCGTCGTCTTGTGCACGTATTGCACGTGATAGGGCTCGATGAAGTTCTCCATCAGGAACTTCCAGTTGGTGCGCACCTCGCCGAAGTCGACGGTGGCGACCGGCGTCATGTGGGCGAGATCGATGTGCGCGAGGCGCCGGGCGAGCGGCGCGACGAAGTCCTCGAAGGCCATGGCGGCGCCGTTCGGGTTGACGAAGATCCAGTCGTGCCAGACCGCCGAGCGGACCGGCACCAGGCCCGCCCGCTCGCGGTCGAGGCCGGGGTGGTCGTGCCGCTCGGGCCCGGCGAAGTGGGGCGTCGTCCGGAGCGCGCCGTCGAGCCCGTAGGCCCAGGCGTGATAGGGGCAGGTGATCACCCGCCCGACGTTGCCCGGCGCCTCGACCAGCAGCGCGCCGCGGTGCCGGCAGACGTTATGGAAGGCGCGAATCTCGCCGCCGCGGTCGCGCAGCAGCAGGATCGGCCGGCCGGCCAGCGTCACCGGCACCGCGTCGCCGGGCTCGGCCAGCTCGTGGGCGAAGCCGGCGAACACCCAGGCGCCGGCGAAGAGGCGGTCGTTCTCCCGCGCGAAGAAGGCCTCGCCGGTATAGGCTTCGGGCGGCAGGCCGCGCGCGAGGCCGCCGGCCTCGGTCGATGCGATCGATGCGATCGATGCGATCGGAGTCCCGCCAGTCGTATCGGGCGTATCGGGCATATCGGGTATGAAGGTCTGCGGCATCTTACTCGCTCCCCACCACGCGTTTGGCGAAGCGGCGCGGCGCGCCGTTTAGCCGCCGAAGTTTGCCGCCAATCCGGTGCCCGGCGCGAGTCCTCTTTTGCGGATTTTTTCGCTCGCCCGCGACGAAGGCGCGCGTCCGGCTTACGGCGCGGCGGCGAACTCGGCGTAGGCGCGCTCGAAGCGCGCCAGGTTCTCGTCGGTGTATTGGGAATAGTCGAAGTCGAGGGTCGAGTGGGTCTCCTGGACCATCGACCACATGGTCTCGCGCAGGGCCGAGGCGCACTTGATGGCGGCGTAGCGGCGCAGCAGGTCGTCGTCCGGCGGGCGGCCGAAGTAGAGGCCGAGCAGCTCGCGCTCCATGTCCGGCGGGTAGTCGTTGTTGGCGGCCAGGTTGGCGAGGTCGAACAGCGGGCTGTTGAAGCCGGCGTAGTCCCAATCGACCAGCCAGATCCGCTCGCCGTCGTCGATGAAGTTGCCGGCCAGCAGGTCGTTGTGGCCGAACACCAGGTCGATCGCCCCGACGGCCGCCTCCAGGGTCTCGGCCCGCGCCAGCAGGTCGTTCAGCAGCGCCACGCGCGGGCTGCGGTCCTCGCGCAGGGTGGCGGCGTAGTCGCGCACGACGTGAAACACCCAGAACATCAGCACCGGGCCGCGCAAGTGTTTGGGAATTTCGTGGTGCACCCGCTTGAGCAGCGCGACCACGCTGGCGAGCCGCTCCGCCGCGCGCAGGTCGGCCGCCTCGTAGGTGCGGCCCTCGACGAAGCGGGTCACCATGACGCCGGGCTCGGCGTAGATCACCGCCGGCGAGACGCCGGCCAGCTCGGCCGCCCGCGCCGCCGCCAGTTCGTTGAAGCGCAGCACGCCGTGGATCGGGATGTCCTCGCCGACCCGCACGAAATAGCGCTGGCCGCCGTCGGCGACGACGAAGTTGAGGTTGGTGATGCCGCCGGCGAGCGGCTCCGGCGCGACCGGGCCGGACCAGCAGGCCAGCCCGGCGGCCTTGGCGAGCGCTTTCGCGGCGGGCGCATCTTGGGCGGGCGCGTCCTGGCTCATGACCCTCTCCTCACGGTCGGCGAGATTCCATCGGGCGCCCGGCGCTATTCCAGGCCCAGCTCGCGCCGCTTGCGGGCGCTCCAGGCGGAGATCAGGCGGTCGGAGATCATCGCGATGCAGGCGACGCAGATGCCGGCCACCAGGCCGCGCCCGGTGTCGGCCTTGGTGAGCGCGATATAGACCTCCTGGCCGAGGTCGCGGGTGCCCACCAGGGCGGTGATCACCAGCATGGAGAGCCCCATCATGATGGTCTGGTTGACGCCCAGGAGGATCTCCGGCAGCGCCAGGCGAAGCTGCACCTTGCGCAGGATCTGCCAGCGCGTGCAGCCGGCGGCGGTCGCGGCCTCGATGATCGACGGCGGCACCTGGCGGATGCCGTGGGCGGTGTAGCGGATCGCCGGCACCAGCGAATAGGCGACGACGGCGATCATGGCCGAGAAGTCG
The DNA here is from genome assembly GCA_033720555.1 of Kiloniellales bacterium. Taxonomy (GTDB): domain Bacteria; phylum Pseudomonadota; class Alphaproteobacteria; order Kiloniellales; family JAKSDN01; genus CALJXB01. The sequence goes on from JAWWCG010000213.1 coordinate 3,456, forward strand.
CCGACCCGGAACAGCATGACCACGGGGATCAGATAGACGAAGGCGGGCAGCGTCTGCAGCGTGTCGATCACCACCTGGACGACCCGATTGACCCGCTCGTTGCTGGCCGCCCAGATGCCGATCGGCATGCCGATCAGCGAGGCGAAGGCGACCGAGATGCCGATCAGGTAGGTCGAGATCATCGCCTTTTCCCAGTTGCCGGTGACGGCGATGAAAGCGGCCAGCGCCGCCACCAGAACCGCCAGGCGCGCGCCGCCGAGCTGGTATCCGGCGAGCGCCAGCAGTCCGACCACCCCGGCCCAGGGCAGCGACAGCAGGAAGCGCTTGAAGGGGATCAGCACGTTGAGCAGCAGGAAGGTCTTCACCGCCTCGAGCTGGTCGAAGAAGTTGACGTTGATCCACTTCACCAGGGAGTCCCAGTAGGGCCCGGTGGTCAGCGTGAGGTCGCGCGGCAGCGATTCGAGCGCCGGGACGACGGTGCTGAGCCCGGTCGTGACCGCGATCAGCGCGAGGGCGAAGGACAGGTGCGGATGGCGGCGCAGCAAGCCCGCGGGCCGTTCGTGGTGATGGGGCGGCGGCTTGGCGGCGAAGGCCTGGCTCAGGCGGTCGAGGGCGATCGCCAGCAGCGTGATGGCGATGCCGGCCTCCAGGCCCTTGCCGATGGCGAGGCGCTTCAACGAGGTCAGCACGTCGTGGCCGAGGCCGCCGGCACCGATCATCGAGGCGATGATCACCATGTTGAGCGACAGCATGATCACCTGGTTGACGCCGACCATCAGCGTCGGCCGGGCGGCCGGGATCATCACCTTCCACAGAAGCTGGCGGCGCGAGCAGCCGGCCATGTGGCCGAACTCGACGATCTCGGTCGCCACCAGCCGCAGCGCCAGCATGGTGCAGCGGACCATCGGCGGCATGGCGTAGATGATGGTGGCGGTCATCGCGGCCACCGGGCCGAAGCCGAACAGGAACAGGACCGGCACCAGGTAGGCGAAGACCGGCACGGTCTGCATGAGGTCGAGCACCGGGGTGATCGCCGCCTCGGTGCGCGGCGAGCGCGCGCCCCAGATGCCGATCAGGAGGCCGCCGACGATGCCGAGGGGAACCGCGACCACGATCGACGACAGGGTGATCATGGCGCTGTGCCACTGGCCGAAGATCACGAGGTAGAGGAAGCAGACGCCGATCAGGAGCGCCAGGCGCCAGCCGCTCGCCCGCGCGCCCAGCATGACCATGACCGCGACCACCGCGACCCAGGAAATGGGCGGCACCTGGACGACGCGCTCGCCGTCCTCGCCGAACACCAACCGGAAGCCGGAGGCGAGCAGGCCGTTGGCGGCGTCGTAGGGCTGATTGAGGAGCCAGGCGATCGAGCGGGTCAGCTCCTTGAAGGTGAACAGGCCGAGGTCGGCGTCGTTGACCAGCCATTTCATGAAATCGCTGATCCAGAACCGGAGCGGCACCTCCCAGGCGCGCGGGTATTCCACCGCCCAGGGCACCAGGCCGCCGGCCAGGGAGAGCGCGACCAGAAGCGCCAAGGCGAGGCCCCAGATCGCCAGCCCCCGCCCGCTGCTCGGAAGGCGCCGGGGCGCCGCCGAGACGGCGAGGCTCATCTGTCGCGCTCCGTCTTGGCGCCGGCCGGGCCGGCCGGCCCGCCCGGTCCGCCGGCGCCGCGCACCAGCACGTCGAGGACCGCGTCCCGGCTCACCTGGCCGATCACGGCGCCGCCGCCGTTGGTGACCGCGACCGGCGCGTCCTGATCGACCACCTGGGCGGCGAGATCCTGGATCTTGGTGTCCGCCATCACGCTGCCGGCGAAGGCCGCATCGGGGGCCGCGGGCGCCATGATGGATCGCGCGGAAAGCACCTTGGCGCGGGGAATCTCGCGGGTGAACTCGGCGACGTAGTCGGTCGCCGGGTCGGTCACCAGCTCCTCCGGCGTGCCGATCTGGATGATCGCGCCGTCCTTCATGATGGCGATGCGGTCGGCGAGCCGGATCGCCTCGTCGAAGTCGTGGGTGATGAAGACGATGGTCTTGCGCAGCACGCCCTGCAGGCGCAGGAACTCGTCTTGCATCTCCCGGCGGATCAGGGGATCGAGCGCCGAGAACGGCTCGTCGAGGAACCAGATCTCCGGCTCGACGGCGAGCGAGCGGGCGATGCCGACGCGCTGCTGCTGGCCGCCGGACAGCTCGCGCGGATAGTAGGTCTCTCTCCCCTCCAGACCGACCAGCTCGATGATCTCGCGCGCGCGGGCCTCGCGCTTGGCGCGGCCGACGCCCTGGATCTCCAGCGGGAAGGCGACGTTGCCGAGCACGGTCAGGTGCGGCAGCAGCGCGAAGTGCTGGAACACCATGCCCATCTTGTGGCGCCGGATCTCGATCAGCGCCCGCTCCGAGGTTTTCAAGAGGTCCTGGTTCTCGAAGATGATCTCGCCGGCGGTGGGCTCGATCAGCCGCGACAGGCAGCGCACCAGGGTCGACTTGCCGGAGCCCGACAGCCCCATGATGACGAAGATCTCGCCCTCGCCGACGGCGAAGCTGGCGTCGCGCACCGCGCCGATCAAGCCGGCCTCGCGCAGCGCCTCGTCGCCGGGCCGGCCGTGGTGGGCGGCCAGCACCCGCTTGGCGTCGTCGCCGAACAGCTTCCAGACGCCGCGGCAGGCGATCTTGGTGGACTCGGCGGACACCGGATCGCGCGCAACAGAGGCGTCGCGCGCCACAGGGGCGTCGCGCGCAACAGGGGCGTCCTGTCCTGGCGCTGTACCCGACCCTTCTGCCGCCATCACACCGTCCAAACC
>JAWWCG010000214.1:0-6241 GCA_033720555.1 Kiloniellales bacterium
GACGCGCCGCAGGGTCGAGGTCTCGGCGATGCCCTCCCGGAGCGACAGCAGCCTGAGGGCGCCGACCAGCGGCAGGGTGCCCATGTGCTTGAGGTTGATCTCGCCGCGGTGCTCGGGCTTGTCCTTCTCGGTGACGAAGCGCCCGAACCAGCCGAGCGCCACGCCGACGCGCGCCTGCTCGCGCTGCAGCTCGGCGAGGAAAGCGGGGCTGTTCTCGGCCATCTCGACCACCACGTGGCGCAGGGTTCGCACCATCTCCTGGTCGCCGTAGGCGCCGCAGAAATCGAAGAAGATGTCGCTGAACTGCACCGCGATGGTGCTGCGCTTGCGGCCCCAGCGCTGCACCTGGTCGCGCCACTGGCTCTCGGTCTTGCGCCACACCGGGTTGGTCGCCATGACGTAGCCCCGGCACAAGGGAAAGCCGACGGCGTCGAGGTCGCGGGTCATGCGCTCGGCCAGCTCGATGAAATAGCCGTCGATCTCGCTGTGCCGGGCGTCGGGATAGTCGGCCAGGATGAAGCCGTTGTCCTGGTCTGGATAGAGGAAGCTCTCGCCGCGCCCGCCGGAGCCCATGACGATGACGGCGAAGTCGACCGGCGGCGCGCCCCGGCCGGCCTCGCCCAGCGCCGCCACGTGGTGCTCGACGATGCGCCGGTGGATGTCGCGGTTGATGTGGGTGAGCACGGCCTGGATCTCCGGCACCGGCACGTGGTCGGCGAAGAGGTCGTCGGCCAGGTCGACCTGGGCGGCCTTGATCTCGCGCAGGGCGTCGAGATCGCCCTCGTGGGTGACCAGCTCGACGCGCCGCAGCACCGGCTCGCCGGCGACGCTGAGCGCCCGGTCCAGCTCGATCAGGCCGACCGCCCGGCCCTCGGCGTCGACCACCGGCATGTGGCGCCAGCCGAAGCGGCGCATGCGCGCCACCGCGAAGTAGAGGTAGTCGCCGGCCGCCACCGTCTGCACCGGCGCGGTCATGACCGTGTCGACCGGCTCGCCGCCCTGGCAGCGCAGGGCGATGCGGCGGGCGACGTCGTGTTCGGTGACGATGCCGGCGATCCGGCCGGCCTCGTCGCTCACCAGGGCGCAGGTGGCCTTGGCGCGCGCCAGCGCGCCCAAGAGCTCCGCCACGTCGGCGTCGCGGGCGAGGCGCGGCGGCGCCGAGCCCATGTGATCGCCGACGGTCTGGGAGAAAATGCGGGTCTGAGAGGTCATGGCGTGGGCCCAACTCGCAGGCGGACGGCCGCGCGAGGCCTAGCCGAAGCGGACCAGGCCGAGGACATCCTGGAACAGCACCAGAAAGAAGAAGGTCGCGGCGATGCAGCCGAACAGGATGCGCACGAAGTCGGTCCGTCCCTCCTTGTCGCGGTAGGTGATGCCGTGCCAGGCGATGAACGCCGTGACCGCCAGGAAGAGATAGTTGATCGGCGTCTCCCAATCGCCGGCGAACTCGAACATCCTCGGATCCTCAATGCCGCGCGGCGGGCCCCGCCCCCGATGCGGCGCAGGGCCCTATGCCGTTTAGCAGACTGCGGACGGAGCCGCTAGGGCGTCGGCTGGGCGGGGAAATCCCGGCTATCGAAATAAGGCGGCAGCATGGAGGCCCCCTCGCCCGCCGCCAGCTCGCCGATGACCACGCCGAGGATCAGCACCGAGGCGAGAAGGACGCTGGCCCAGGTGAACTGCCGCACGCCCTGCGGCACGTGGGTCACATAGTCCCGGTCGTAGCGGTGGTAATAGGCATCGTTGCAGTCGATCAGCCCGCGCTCCTCGAAGTCGATGATGCGCCGGGCGTAGTGACGCGCCCACGCCGGGATCTCGCCATGCAGCATGTAGACCTGGAACAGCCGGTCGCACAGCGCCGCCGGCAGGTCGCGGCCGTACCAGTCGTGATAGGCGAGCTGCAGAAGCTGGAACTCGCCGACCTGCAAGATGTTGGCCGCCCGTGCCACCACCGTGCGCTCGGGGTCTTCTTCGCGGTCCGGGCGGACGAGGGTTTTGATGAAATTGATCATGGCCCAAAGCTCTCGCCGGGCAGTCTAGGCCATGAACGCGACGAAACAAACTCATTCCGGGCGCCCGCCGGTCCGGCGAGCAGGGAGCGTCCTAGGCGAGGCTGCGCGCCAGCACCAGGGCGCCCATCCCCATGAGGGCGGAGGTGAGCAGGACGGATTCGATCTTTTGATTGAGCGAAGCGGCGTCGCGTCCGCCGTGGAACCGGGCGAGCGCGATGCACGACAGCCCGAGCAAGGCCAGATTGTCCAAGTGCAATGTCATGGCGATCAGGACGAAGACCACGCCGGATTGCTCGAACAGCGCCGGAAACCAAGTCCGGGCGAGAGTCCACTGGCCCGCCGAGCCGGCCAGCACCAGCAGGCCGCAGAGGGCCAGGATCACGCCGAAGTATAGCCCGATGCTCATCGTGAGCACCGAAGAAGCGAAAGCCGCGGTGACGGTCATCACTGAATGCCCCCCCTGTAACGCCATGCGGTCAACCGGGCAAGCCGGTTAACCTTAAACCATAGACAATAAAACACCCAAATCTTCTTCGACGAATATTATACACAAATCAAATATTATCTCGAAATATTTTTTCTTCCGGGGCTTTATTTATAGTTAACGCCGACACGCTTTCGCGTGCCGGCGTTAACTCAATGCCCGGATCGCCGTCGGCGGAGCGCCTTAGCTGGCGCCGCCGCTCGGCTCGTTGCGAATCTGCTGGGCGCGGCGGTCGAGCGAGTCCGCCTTGGCCACCTGTCCCACCCCGCGCAGCGCCGTGGCCGTCTCCTCGAGGGTCTCGGCCATCAGGATGTGATCCGACGGCAGATGCTTCTCGCGGATCGCCAGCGCCTCCTCGAGCAGCGGCACGGCCGCGCTATAGCGCCCTTGGTCGGCGTACATGACGCCCATGTTCATCAGCACCCGCGCGGTTTGCGGATGCGAGACGCCAAGGGTGCCGCGGGCCATGGCGAGCGCCTCGCGGTAGAGCGGCTCGGCCTCGGCGGTGCGCCCCTCGGCGACGTAGAGCGCCGCCAGGTTGTTCAGGCTGGCGGCGATCTGCGGGTGGGCCGGGCCGAGCTTGTCGCGCGTGATGTCCACCGCCTCGAGATAGAGCGGCTCGGCGTCCGGGTAGCGGGCGAGGCCGGTATAGAGGGTGCCCAGGTTGTTGAGCGACGCCGCCATGTAGGGATGACGATCGAGCTTCAGGGCCTCGAGGATCTCGATCGACCGCAAGGACAGCGGCACGCTGTCGGCGTAGCGGGCCTCGGCCTCGTAGAGGCGCGCCAGGTTGTTGAGGGTGGTGGCGACCTCCACGCTCTCCTCGCCGAGGGTGCGCTCCTGGATCGACAGGGCGCGGTGGTAGAGCGGTTCCGCCTCGCGGTAGCGGCCCAGCTCGACGTAGAGAAACGCCAGATTGTTCAGCGTCTCGGCGACGTCCGGATGGTCCGGACCGACGCCGGATTCCTGGATGTTGCGGGCCCGCAGGAACAAGGACTCGGCGGCCTTGTACTTGGCGAGATGGAAATAGGTCAGGCCCAAGTCGTTCAACGACGCCGCCAGGCGCGGATCGTTCGGTCCGAACCGCTCGGCGCGGTAGACGTTGCTCTCGAACCGCTGTGCGGCGACCGCGTAGTTGCCGGCCTTGAAGGCCGCGGTCGCGAGCGCGCGATCCTGCTCGTAGTGATCCGTGCCGGCGCAGCCTGCCGCCAGCAACAGGCCGAGCGCCGCCGCACTCGTCATCAACCAATTACGCACCATGTCTCAACCCTCTTCTCTTCGGGCCCGTCGGGCCCCGCTGCGCCGCGCCCGGCTTGTCCGCCAGGGCGCCCGCCGGAATCTGTTAAGGTTAACAAAAATACATTGTATTCCAACATGTTAGCAGAAAGTTTGTGACAATCGCAATGGTCTTGCGGGTCGCCGGCATAAGCCCTTGTGCCGTAAGGGCTTATGCCATTCGATCTAAGCGGCCCGGCGGCGCCCCGGACCGGGCAAGGGGCCAAGCGGCGCGCCTCAGCGTCGCAGGACCCGGCGGCAGGCGGCCTCGCGGGCCTGCCAGCCGGCGCGCTCGAGCTCCGGGTCGAGATGTTCCTCGACCGGATAGCCCAGACAGAGATAGGCGACCAGCGACCAGCTCGCCGGCGTCTCCAGCGTTCGCGCGACGCGCGCCGGATCGAGAATCGACACCCAGCCGACCCCGAGCCCCCGGGCCCGCGCCGCCAGCCACAGGGTGTGGACGGCAAGGACCGCGGAGTACTGCAGGGTCTCCGGCATGGTCTGGCGACCCAGCCCGGCGCCGGCCTCGGTCGCCTGGTCGGCGAACGCGGCGAGCTGCACCGGCGCTTCGGCCAGCCCCGACAGCTTCAGGCCGGCGTAGAGCGCCGCCTTCTCGCCGGCGTAGCCGCCGAGCGCCCGGGCGTTGCAGTCTTCGAAGTTGGCGCGGATCTCGGCCCGGCGGTCCGGCGAGTCGACCGAGACGAAGCGCCAGGGCTGGCTGTTGCCGACCGACGGCGCCAGGCAGGCCTGATCGAGCAGTTCCTCGATCAGCGCCGCCGCGACCGGATCGCGCCGAAACCGGCGCACGTCGCGCCGCCACGCCAGCAGCTTCGTCAGGGCGTGGCGGAACGCGGCGTCGAAGGCGGGCGGCTGGACGGCGCCGGGCCTCTGGCCGGGCCTGTGCTGCGGCTGTGTCGCCATGACGGTCGCGCGACTCGATCCGCGGTTCGGGGGATCAGAGTGACGCGCCGCCGGGCGGCGTCAAGGCGCAATTCGGGCGACCTCGCGCCCCGCCACACCCCGCCACGCCCCGCCACCTCCCGCCAGGCCTTGACCGCGGCGCCGGCGCCGTGGACAAGGGCTCAGATAAAGGCCCAGATAAGGGCTCAGATCGAGCGACATCGCCGGGCCGACAAGCGACGCCATGACGCACGCCCCTCATCCCGAGATCCGCATTTCCCCGGCCTTCGCCGCGGCCGGCGTCCAGGTGCGCCTGGGATGCCTCGCGGCGCGGGTCGCCGTGCGCGCCGACGACCCGGCGACCAAGGCGGCCCTGGCCGCCCTCGCCGGCCGGCTGGCCAAAGAGCTTCGCGGCGCCGCGCTCGCGGAGCTGCCCGGCATCGCCGAGGTGCGCCGGGCGTTCCGCGCTCTCGGCAAGGACCCGAGCCGCTATCGCCCGTCCTCGGAGGCGCTCTTGCGCCGCGTCGCCCAGGGCAAGGGCCTGTTCAACGTGAACAACCTGGTGGACACCAACAATCTGGTGTCGCTGGAGAGCCGCTTGCCGGCCGGGGCCTACGATCTCGCCCGCATCGAGGGCGCGTTCGAGGCGGGGCTCGAGCTCAGGGTCGCCGGGCCCGAGGACGGCTACGAGGCGATCGCGCGCGGGCCCTTCAATCTCTCGAACCTGCCGGCGCTGTGCGACGCCGCGGGCCCGTTCGGCAGCCCGACCAGCGACAGCGTGCGCACCATGGTGAGCGAGCGGTGCCGCGAGACCTTGCTGGTGCTCTACGCCTTCGACGCGGCCCCGGGCCTGGAGGCCGCGCTCGACGCCGCCGAGGCGGCGCTGGTGCGCTACTGCGACGCCGCCGTGACCGCGCGCTGGCGCGTCGAGGCGTAACCCGCCGAAGGACGGCGGGCGCGTCACCGGGCGGGCGCATCACCGGGCGGGCCTGTCATCGGGCCATTGACCTTCCAGTTGCTGGAACCCCCATATTCGCCATAGCGTCCATTCTTCGCTCGCGGATGGCTGGCGGCCGACAGGCCCGGCAGCAGGGCATCGCTGCGGCCGGGCCGCGGCGATGCCCGGCCGTTCAATAGGCCCCCGGCAGGCCCCCGGCGCGCGAAAGCGAGGACGTGGAGTCGTGCGGACGCGGGGATCTTGGAGAATGCTATGAAGCCAGGTGAACGAACCCGCGGGCGCCGGCTGGCCCTCTGGCTGGGCGCCATCGTCGTTCTCCTCGCCGCCGGCGCGGCGATCGCCACGCGCCTGTGGCCGGAGCGCGCGGCCGAGGCGGTCCCGGCGGAAACGCCGGAGATGCTGGCGCTGGGCGAGGCGGTCTACGGCCAGGCCTGCGCCTCCTGCCACGGCGCGAGCCTGGAGGGCCAGGCGGACTGGCGCACGCGCCGGGCCGACGGGCGGCTGCCGGCGCCGCCGCACGACGAAAGCGGCCACACCTGGCATCACCCGGACGAGCAGCTCTTCGCCATAACCAAGTACGGACCCGCCGCCGTCGCCGGCCTCGACGATTAC
>JAWWCG010000215.1:0-6220 GCA_033720555.1 Kiloniellales bacterium
CATGGGGTCGATCTCGATCTTGCCGTCCATGTACCAGTCGACGATCTTGGGCACGTCGGTGCGCCCGCGCGCGCCGCCGAAGGCGGTGCCGCGCCAGACCCGGCCGGTGACCAGCTGGAACGGCCGGGTCGCGATCTCCGCACCCGCTGGCGCCACGCCGATGATCACCGAGACGCCCCAGCCCTTGTGGCAGCACTCGAGTGCCTGGCGCATGGTGTTGACGTTGCCGATGCACTCGAAGGAGTAGTCCGCCCCGCCGCCGGTGAGGTCCACAAGATAGGGCACGAGATCGCCCTCGACCTCCTTGGGGTTGACGAAGTGGGTCATGCCGAAGCGCTCGGCCATGGCCTTCTTATCGGCGTTGAGGTCGACCCCGACGATCATGTTGGCGCCGACCAGGCGCGCGCCCTGGATCACGTTGAGGCCGATGCCGCCCAGGCCGAAGACCACCACGTTGGAGCCGGGCTCCACCTTGGCGGTGTTCATCACCGCGCCGAGCCCCGTGGTCACGCCGCAGCCGATGTAGCAGATCTTGTCGAAGGGCGCGTCGGCGCGCACCTTGGCGACCGCGATCTCCGGCAGCACCGTGAAGTTGGCGAAGGTCGAGGTGCCCATGTAGTGGTAGAGCTTCTCGCCGCCGAGCGAAAACCGGCTGGTGCCGTCGGGCATCAGCCCCTGGCCCTGGGTGGCGCGGATCGCCTGGCACAGGTTGGTCTTGGGGTTGAGGCAGTACTCGCACTGCCGGCACTCCGGCGTGTAGAGCGGGATCACGTGATCGCCCTTGGCGAGCGAGCGCACGCCCGGTCCGACGTCGACCACCACCCCGGCCCCCTCGTGGCCGAGGATCGCCGGGAACAGGCCCTCCGGGTCGGCGCCGGAGCGGGTGAACTCGTCGGTGTGGCAGATGCCCGTCGCCTTGATCTCGACCAGGACCTCGCCTTCCTTCGGCCCCTCGAGCTGAACCGTCTCGATCGACAAAGGCTTGCCCGCCTCGAACGCCACTGCAGCCGTCACGTCCATGATTCTGGCCTCCCACGATTGAAGTCTCGCGCTTCGCGAATTGATCGGATCCTGGCAACCCCGGCTGGCCTTGACAAGTGGGCGAAGGATTGGTCGCCCTGCGGGCGGCCGTGCTAACGTCGAGGCCAGATGGGAAGCGGAGACGGCACCTTGAACCAAAGTTCCTGGCCGCACAAGGTGGACCTGGCGGCGGCGCTGCGGCTGGCCGAGCGCTTCGGGCTGAGCGAAGGCATCAGCAACCATTTCAGCTACGCCCTGGACGCCGCCGGCGAGCGCTTCCTGCTCCACGCCTTCGCTCTGCATTGGTCGGAGGTGCGGGCGAGCGACATCCTGACCGTGGACGGCGAGGGCAAGGCGCTCGACGGCGACGGCGAGGTCGAACGCTCGGCCTTCGTGATCCACTCGCGGGTCCACCGGGCGTGCCCGCGGGCGCGCTGCGTCCTGCACACCCACATGCCCTACGCTACGGCGCTCAGCCTGCTCGAGGACACCTATCTCGAGCCGGTCGAGCAGAACGCGCTCAGGTTCTACGACGACGTCGCCTACGATTCCGGCTACGCCGGCCTGGCCCAGGCGATCGAGGAGGGCGACCGGCTGGCGCACGCGCTCGGCGACAAGCGGGTCCTCTTCATGGCGAATCACGGGGTCCTGGTGGTCGGCGAGACCATCGCCGAGGCCTTCGACGATCTCTATTACCTGGAGCGCGCGTGCCGGGTTCAGGTTCTGGCGAGGTCGACCGGGCGGCCGTTCCGGGCGATCGGCGCGAACCTCGCGGCGGCGACCGCCGCCAGCTTTCGCGAGCCGCCGGTCTCGGACGAGCCGGCCAGGCATTTCGCGGCGCTCAAGCGGCTGCTCGACCGGGACGATCCGAGCTACGCGCAGTAGAAAACCGCTACGAAGATGTCCGGCATACCCCTGACCCTGGCGATCGCGCTCGGCCTCTACCTGCTGCTGGCCCTGGTCATGTTCGGCTGCCAACGCAGCTTCCTCTATTTTCCCGACACCTCGCGCCCCGACCCGGCGGCGGCCGGGGTCGAGGGGCTCGAGGCGGTGCGCCTGGAAAGTGCGCCGGGCGTCGAGGTCGAGCACTGGTATCGGCCGCCGGCGGCGGCGGACGGCCCGGTGCTGGTGGTCTTTCACGGCAACGCCGGCCACATCGGCCACCGGGTGCCCAAGTACCGCCCGTTCCTGAATGCCGGCGTCGGCCTCTTCCTCGCCGAGTACCGCGGCTACGGCGGCAATCCCGGGCGGCCCGACGAGGCGGGGCTCACCGCCGACGCCCGGGCGGTCATGACCTACCTGACCGGCCGCGGGATCGCGGGGGAGCGCCTGATCGTCTTCGGCGAGTCCCTCGGCGGCGGCCCGGCGGTCAAGATGGCGACCGAGTTCCCGGTCGCCGGCCTGGTGCTCGAATCGCCCTTCACCTCGGTCGCCGACGTCGCCCAGGCGCACTACTGGTACCTGCCGGCGCGCTGGCTGGTGCTCGACACCTGGGACAACGCCAAGCGCATCGGGGAGCTTCGCGCGCCGCTCCTGATCCTGCACGGCGAGCGCGACCGGGTCGTTCCGGTCCGCTTCGGCCGCCGGCTGTTCGCGCTGGCGCCGGAGCCGAAACAGGCGCTTTTCGTCCCGGACGCCGGCCACAACGATCTCTTCAATTGCCCCGAGGCGATCGCCGCCGTCATGGCCTTTATCGAGGCGCGGGGCGCGCCTGGCCGGGATTGAACTTGCGGCTGGGCTTTACGGCTGGGCGTCCAGCCGCCCGAAGCCCAGGCCGTAGGCGGTGGCGAGGTCGGCCCGGGCGCGGCTGCTTTCGCCCATGGCGGTGTGGACCCGGCCGCGGTTGTAATAGGCGGCGGCGAAGCCCCGGTCGACGGCGATGGCGCGGCCGAAATCGTCGAGCGCCTCGTCGTAGCGGCCGAGCCGGTAGAGACAGCGGCCGCGGTTGTTGTAAATGATCGCCAGGGCGCGATCGGACAGGCCGACGGTCTCGAGCGCCCGTTGGTAACGCCGCAGCGCGGTCGGGCAGTCGCCGGCGCGAAGCGCCGCCGCGGCCAAGGCGAAGTCGTTGCCGCCGGTCTCGCTCGCCGCCGCGTCGGCCGCCGGCTCAGTCGCCGGTTCGGCCGCCGGTTCGGCCGCCGGCTCGGGGGGCGGTGCCGCAGGGGGGGCTTCGGCGGGCGCCGGCGTGGCGGCCGCCGGGCCCGGGTCGTCGGTCAGGACGGCGACCTCGGACCAGCGCCCCGCCGTGAGCGACGATCCGGACCGCGGCGCCGCGTCCTCGCTCGCCTCGGGTTGCGCGAAGCGTCGTGCCACGATGAGCACGGTCGGCGCGCCCTTGGCGTCGCTGGACGGTCCGCCCACGCCCACCTCCATGCCGACCCGCGTGGCCGGCTCGCCCGCCTGGCCCGCCTGGTCGGCGCCCACCAAGGCGGTGGGCGCGCCCACCGCGGCGCCGGGGTCGGGAGCGGCTTGAGCCGGGGCGGGCGCGACCGGCTGCGACGGCGCGGCGGCGGCATCGGTAGTCTGCTGCGCCGCATCGTCCGCGGTTGTCGCGACGACGCCGACCTGCGCCGTCGGCGCGTCGCTTGCAGTTTCATCGGGCGCGGTTTCACCGGGCGCGCTTTGATCGGGGACGGTCTGGTCGGAGACGGTCTCGTCGGCGGGGGCGGCAGCCTCGGCGGGTGGGACAGCGGCGACGGGAGCCTCGGCCGCCTCCGCCATCTCCGGCGCGACCGCCACCTGCGGCGCCGCGCCGCCGGCGACCCGGCAGCTGTAGCCCTCGAGGCCGATCGTGAGACAGAAGTCCTGGGCCGTGGCCCGGTTCGGGAACGGCCGGGCATAGAGCCGGTAGAACAGCCCCTCGGCGCCGAGATCGATCTCCAGAACGGCGGGCGCCATGTCGCTGAACAGGTTCGGCAATTGGCGCTGCAGGCGCCGCCATTCCTCGTGCGCCTTGGCTTCCTGACGAAACGAGGCGAGATGGACCGCCAGGCCCTCCGGGTCGCCGGCCCGCGCTGCGCTCGCCGTGGCGGCTGGCTCGGACGAAGGCGCGGGTTCGGGGGGAGTCTCTGAGACCGCCGGCGGGGTGGCCTCGGCGTTTTGCCGCGGCGGGGCCGCGTCGCCGCCGTCCCCTCTGTCGTCGCCTCTGCCGTCGCCTTCGCCGGCGCGACCGCCCGTCAGTGCCAGCGTCTGGGTGACGCCGCGCAGCTCCTCGAGCAACGCCTCGCTTGCGACGCCGTCTACACGAAGCGCCGCAAAGGATTGATATGCTTTAATGGCGGTCGCCGTTTGCGCGTCGGCGACGCCGTCCACCGGGCCGGGGTCGAACCCGAGGAGGCTGAGTTGCTCTTCCAGCTCACGCAGATCGTCGCGCGACAGCTCGGCCAAAACCGGCGAGGCGGCGAGCAGCCAGCAGCCGAGGCCTGCCGCGAGCGCGCGCGCCGCCCACTGGCGGCGCCCCGGGTCGAAAGCCAGGTCGAAAGCCGGGGCAAGCGCCGGGTCGCGATCAGGGGCGCGGCGCCAACGACCTCGCCCTGGCGCGCGGGCCAGCCGTGTTATTTCTGTCGCCAATTTCCGTTTGCGCCGAGAAACCAGGTTCCGCCGGGCGCCTGCTTCATGATCTCTCCGGCGTAGACGCCGCCGATATCCGCAGGCGTCACGCCTTCCGCGGCGGCCCGCTCCTCGTAGAGGCTCTTGCGCTTCGCGTTGACCTCCTTCGCCACCTTGGCGGCGCCGGCGGCCGAGGGGTCGCGCACCACGACATAGCCGTCGTAGCGCTCGCCGATGGCGCCCGAGGCGCGCAGCTCGTCGAGGCTCTGCGCCATCGCCGCCGGCGCCAGGAGGGCCAGCGCCAGGCTCACGACGAAGGCCAGGCCGCCCAGGCGCCAGGGTCTCGTAGCTCGTTCGCGTCTCATGTCCTGCCTCCGTTCCGGGCGGCGCGTGGGGTCCCGGCCGTCGGCTCAGAAGATGTCCGGATTGGCCTGGATATCTTCCTTCGCCTGCTCCTCGATCTTCAGGCGCACCTCGGCGTCCAGCTTGATGTTGAGGTTGATGGTGATGGGCTCCTTCGGCGGCTCCACCCTGACCGTGGGCTGGCAGGCGGCGATCAGCCCGCCGGCCAAGAGACTGGCCGGGAGAAGCCGTGCGCACCGGGGGAAACCACTGACAGGCATAGAACCGAGCCCATTTCTGGAGCCGTCCGATTCGGTCGCGCGACTCCATCGCTATGCTGCGCAATCCGCAGGGTCATGACAAGTGCCCGTGCCGTCTCGACGACGCGAGATGGAAGGGCGCTGGCCAAGCTCTCGCTCACCTGGACTATACGAGGGCTCACTCCGATAGCTTCCTCGCCCGCTCGAGAATATCCGCGATCACGCTCCGGCTCAGCCGCAGGGCTTCCAGGATCGGCGTCGAATCGCCGGTCAGATTGATATTGAGCTGGAAGGGATAGCCGTCGAGCACCTCCGGATTGTTGCCGAGAATCTCCAGGCGCAGCCTGGCTGCGCCGCCCTGATCGAGGTTTCCGGTCAGGACCAGCGTCTCGTAATGGAAGTCCTCGAGCGCCCGGATCACCAGATCGACGTGCTCGCCGCCGCCGGCGAGCGCGCGGGCCGCCGCGTCGGAGCGGAACCGCAGGACGCCCGGTCCATTGGCCTCGAGCCGCGCGTCGGCGATGATCACGCGGCCGCCCTCGCGCCGGACGGGGATCCGGCCGGCCAGCTCGCCCTTGCCGGACAGACCGTCGACCGCCAGCACCTCGAACAGGGCGCTGACCTCCAGGTCTTCCACCAGGAGCTGGGTGTCGAGCCGTTCGCCGCTCGGGTCGATCAGGGTCTCGCCCACGGTGACGTGGCTGCCGACCGTCGAGAAGCTGGCTTCCTCGAGGAGCACCTGGCCGGGCGCGTCGGCCGGCAGGCGAAACCGCGCGGCGAAGTCCTTGAGCGGCACGCCCACGTCGATCAGGTCGGCGCTCAGCCGCTGGTTCGGCGGGCTCGTGGGCGGCTGCAGGCTGTCCAGCTCCAAATCGAGGTCGAGGCCGGCGACCTTGGCCTCCGCCAGGGAGAAGGCGAGACCCCGGAGGGTCAGGCGGGCGGTGCCGGCGAGGCCGTCCCGGTCCCAGGCGAGGGCGGCCCCGGCCTCGGCGGCGCCGCTGGCCTCCGTGACCAGCGCCAGGAGCGGCGACAGCGCCGCCGGCTGCAGG
>JAWWCG010000216.1:0-6186 GCA_033720555.1 Kiloniellales bacterium
ACGCTTTCCAGGGCGTGCTGGGCGTTGATGACCAGGTTGGTGATCACCTGCTGCACCTGCTGATCGTCGGCCAGGATGGTCGGCAAGTCCTTGGCCAGGCGCCGTGAGACCCGGATGCCTGCCGCGCGCAGGGAATAGGCGGTCACCTCGAGCGCCGCCTCGATCACCCGATTGACCTCGACCGGCCGCTGCTCGGCCGGCTGGTGGCGGGCCATGGAGAGGAAGGTCTTGACGATGCGCGCGCAGCGGTTGGCGGCGGCGCCGATCTTCGCGGCCCGCTCGGCGATCTGCGGGTCGGCGGCGTCCTGCTGCAGCATATGCGCCTGTCCGACGACGACCGAGAGCGGGTTGTTGAGCTCGTGGGCGACGCCGGCCAGCACTTCGCCCAGCGCGCTCAGCTTCTCGCTTTGGTGCAGCAGCTCGCGTTGCTGGGCGATCTTGTCCTCGGCGGCGCGCCGCTCGGTCAGGTCGTAGACCGCGGACACCACGACCCGCTCGCCGCCGTATTCGATCAGGCGCGCCGAGACCGCCGCCCAGAACGGCTCGCCGTCGGCGCGGTGGAACTGGACCTCGACGCCGTCCAGGGCGCGGCTGGCGGAGAGCGCCTCGAGAAAGGCGTCGAGCTGGGCGCGCGAGGCCCAGTCCGCCCGCACCGTCGGCTTGCCGTCCTGGACGCCGAAGAGCTGCTGCGCCGCCGGGCTTTCGTAGACGATGGCGCCGTCGTCGATGCGGTACATGGTGATCGGCAGCGGGCAGGCGTCGAGCACGCCGCGCAGCATGGATTCGCTCTGCTGCAGGGCGCGCTCGATCTTCTTGCGCTCTGTGATGTCGATGCGGGTGCCGACGAAGCCGCCTTGGCGGGTGCGCTGATTGGAGCCGATGAACCAGCGCCCGTCGTCCTGCTCGAACTCGAAGGCGCGCCCCAGGTTCGCCGCCAGGCCGCCCTTGGCATAGTCCTCGAGGATCTCTCGCTCCCGGCCGATCAGATCCGGGTACTGGCCGCGCTCCAGGGCGGCGCGCAGGAACTCGATGCGCGGCACGCCCGGCTTCAGCTTGTCGGCGCTCTTGCGGTTGAACTCGAGATAGCGCTTGTTGCACATGACGAAGCGCTCGTCGGCGTCGAACAGGACGAAGCCCTCGTTCAGCGATTCTATGGCGTCCTCGAGGGTCTCGCGCGCCTGGCGCAGCTCGCTCTCGCGGCTCTTGATCTCCGTCAGGTCGATGGTGACGGCGACCACCGACGGTTCGCCGTGATAGTCGATGCGCCGGCCGGAGACGGCGCCGGTGAACTCGCTGCCGTCCAGGCGCCGGAAGTCGATCTCGAAGTTGTCGACGGCGCCCTCCTCGGCGATGCGCCGCAGGTATTCCACGCGTTGGCTCGGGTCGATGTCGTGGGTGCCGGCGTGGGCCGCGCGCGTGTCGTCGTCCTCGAGGAAGATGGCCGACATGGCCGGGCTTTCGTAGAGGATCAGGCGGTCGCGCAGGCGGGTCATGGAGATCGGCACCGGCGCCGACTCGAGGACGCGGCGCACCAGCTCCTGCTCCTCGCGCAGCGCGCTTTCCATGCGCTTGCGCTCGGTGATGTCGCGCCGGGTGACCACCAGCCCGTTCTGCCGCGTGGTGCGGTGGGAATATTCGAACCAGCGTCCGTCGGATTGCTCGAACTCCCAGTTTGTGGCCTTGCCGCGCTCGGCCGTGGTCTCCTCCAACCACGCCGCCAGACGCCCCTCGGCCGCCACGTACTGGCCGCGTTCGGCGCCGATGCGGTTGAACTCGATCCAGGAGACGCCGGGCCGGAGGACGTCTTCGGTCCGCTCGTTGAACGCCCGAAACTGGCTGTTGCACATGACCAGACGGTCGTCGGCGTCGAACAGCGCGAAGCCCTCGGAGAGGGATTCGATGGCGTCCTCGAGGGTCTCGCGGGCGCGGCTCAGCTCGGCTTCTCGGGCGCGCTGGGCCCCCAGGTCGACCAGGCCGGCGATCGCGTAGCGACGGCCCCGCTCCTCGAGGAGGCGCGCGTTGGCGGCGACCCAGGCGATCGCGCCGTCGGCCCGCCGGAACGGAAGCTCGTGATTGAGCAGCTCGCCGTTTCGCTGCAGGGCGGCCAGCCACCGCTCGCAGTCGGCCGGCTCCAGGTGCTGCTGCAGCGCCGCCGGCGCCGCGTCCGGGCGCCCGCCGCGACCGCCGCGTTCCTCGCGCCCGGTCAGGGCGGCCGCCGCCGGGTTTTGATAGACGATGCGTCCGCTGTCCGCCTCGAGCAGGAGAAGCGGCAGGGGATGCTGCTCCACGAGGGCGCGGAATTCCGGCCGGTCCGCGCCCGGCGCCGCTTCGCCCCGGTCCGGCGCGCTGACGTCGATCATGCAGCCGGCGAAGGTCGCCTCGTCGCCATCGCGGTGCTCGCCGTCGATCGGGCGCAGGCTGTCGCGGATCCGCAGGAACCCGCCGTTGGCGCCGGCGAAGCGGTATTCCTGGTCGTGGCCGCGGTCGGCGTCGAGCGTCGCGAGGCCGGCCAGGTAGGCGGCCCGGTCGTCGGGATGAATGCACCGGAAGTGGAGGCCCGGGTCGTCGAGAAAATCGCGCGCCGGGCGGCCGGTGACGGCCTCGACATTGCGGCTGACGAAGCGCAGCGACGTTTGCGAGCCAGGCCCGCCGGTCGCGGCGAGATAGTGGATCGCCGGCGAGCGGGCCACCGCCAAGGCGAGCCAGGCCTGCTCGTCGCCGCCCTTTCGCCCAGGGTCGTCCTCTCGCCCGACCATCCTCGCCTCCGCACCGGCAGCGGCCTCGGCAACGCTCAGGCCGTGGAAAGGCATGCTAGCACGAGCGGGGCCGAGACCAAGCCGCTGTGGCGAGTGCTGGGGAGGGCGCTGAGGACAGCGTCCGAGGCGGCGCGGCGCTGTCCGCTGCGGGCGCGGGCGGCCGGCTGGCGGGCCGCCGGGCGGGGTATTCTGGATAAGGGCGGGTTACTTCGGGTAGAGGTCGCGGATCCGCTTCCACACCCAGCGGCCGAAGCTTCCCTGCCGATAGCGGCCGCGCAGCATGGCCTCCACCGGATCCAACCGCTGCGGGCCGGCGGCGCGGGCCATCCGGTCTTGCGCCGCTCTGTCCTGGATCGACATTCCACAACTCCTGTTACGGACTTGAATGTAGCAATCCAGACTTAAGGCCGGCGGCAGGGCCGACAACGCGGAAATCCGCAACCCTCGCCCGCGCGGCGCGCATGGCTGTGGCGGCCGATCGCCGGCCGCCGAGAACCCGCGCGCTCTTAGCGGCCGTCCGCCGGCCACATCGCCGGCGCCGTGCGGCGGCGGAAGTTCCAGACGCTGGCGGGCGGCAGGTTGTCCAGGACCCAGTCGGCGCGCTTGCCGACGATGTCGAGGGCGTGGGTGGTGCTGCGGGAGATCGGCGACACCGGGGCGTAGGTGAACTGCACCAGGCAGCCGCCCGGCCGCAGGACCCTGAAGGCCTCGGCGATGATCTGGCGACACACGGTGTCCGGCAGGGACAGCAAGGGCAGTCCCGAGACCACGGCCTTGACCGGGCCGACGCCGGCGTGCTGGGCCAGGCGCACCACGTCGCGGGCGTCGCCGTGGATCACCTTGACGCCGGCGAAGCGGGCGCGCAGCAGGTCGACCAGCGCGGGCTCGCGTTCGATGACCACGAGATCCTCGGCGGCGGTCCCGCCTTCGAGCAGCGCGGCGGTGATGCTTCCCGTGCCACCGCCGAGCTCGACGACGGCGCCGGTCGCCGCCGGGTCGATCTGCCCGGCCATGGCGAGCGCCAAGCTCTTGCTGCTCGGCAAGATGGCGCCGAGATGACTGGGACGGCGCAGCCAAAGCTTGAGAAATCTGAGATCGTCGCGCAGCGAGCTGCGCCAGTCTTTGCGCGCTGCGGCGCCGGGCGATGCGATTATCGGGGCTGTGCGCGCGGGTCGGTTCCGCGCCGGATCCTCGTCATGCAACCAAAACGCCACCCTGAACCGACCCCCACGTTTTTCCACGCGCCGCGCGGCTTGTCGAAGTCGAGCAAGCCGCGGACCCGCGATTTCTAGCGGCGAGACCGCCAACCGATACCGACCCGAACCTAAGACAGTGCCGCATCGTTCGCCGCCTTGCCGTTCGGGCCTCGTGGGTTCGGCGGAAGTGCGCTTAGACGACCCGCCCGGGCGGACAGAAGTGCGTTGTGTCAAAGAGATAGGAAGCCCGGCGGCATTTTCTATGGGGCGGTGCGCAAAAAAGAATCCCGGCGGGTCGAAAATAAACCCGCCGGGGTGAAGCCGGACGGCTCAAGGGAAATCGAGAGCCGCCGCACAACTGGTCGCAGGGGAGGTCGCGGTCAGTGTCTCGCTTGAAGTAACCGGCGGACCGCC
Organism: Kiloniellales bacterium; assembly: GCA_033720555.1. GTDB lineage: Bacteria > Pseudomonadota > Alphaproteobacteria > Kiloniellales > JAKSDN01 > CALJXB01. Next base: position 4,367 of record JAWWCG010000216.1, read on the forward strand.
GATTCGTTCCGGATTTCGCTGGCCCGCAATCGGCATGGGGGTCGGTAAGGCTTGCTCCGCCCGCCGCGCCGCCGTCGGGACCCGTCTCGAATCCGCGCGCGGGAACGAATCGCCACGTCGTTTGTTTCGTTAAGGGTTCCTCCAGTGAGGGACCTGTTTCCAACCATGTGCAACTCAGGGAGCGCACACTATGAATAAGTTTGTCGCACCGTTTGCCGCTCTGGCGTTCGTTCTGTCGGCCGGCACCGCCTTCGCCGATGAGGCCGCCGGAAAGATCTCGGCGGTTGACTCGCAGACCCTCGTCCTCGAGGACGGCACCACCTTCACGATCGGTGAGGGCGTGTCCACGGAGGGCTTGGAGCCGGGCACCGAGGTGACCGTCTCCTACGAGGAGCAGGACGGACAGATGGTCATCACCGAGGTCGCGCCGGCCAACTAAGCCGCTGACCTCTGAAGAGACTTTGTCCGAAGAGGAAGCCTCGGCCGTCGGGGGGCGTCCGAGGCTCCTCCTTTTCCCTCTAGCGCGATAGCGACGGCTCCAGGCTCTGAGCGGACAGGGTGCGCTCGTAGAGCTTCTGCTCCTCCTCGCCCCAGAAGAACCCGACGACCACGAAACGTCGGCCGCGGGTCACCGGCAGGACGAAGTGGAGCAGCGAGCAGTGGAACACGACGGCGCCGCCGGGCGGAGGCGCGTAAAGCTGCGGGCCGTACTCCGGGAATCGCAGGAACCCGCCCTCGTAGTCGCCGGTGTTGAGATTGAGCGTAAGCGCGTAGCGCCGGTGCCGGGTGAGCGGCGTGGTGTTGTCGCGATGCGGCGCGAAGTAGCCGCCGGAGCGCGAATCGTAGCAGCCGACCCGAAAAGTCTCCATGCGGCTGACGCGGAACCCGAAGCCCTTGAGGACCTCGGGCAGGAGGCGGCGGCGGAGCACCTCGACCAGGTCGCGGGATTCCGGCGTGTCCTCGTGGACGATCACGTCGGTGCGGGCCTTGGTCCTGGCGTTGGCTCGGTTCGAGCGCTGCGCCGACGAAACGACCGAGTTGTCGATTTTCTGCCCGCTTTCCCAAAACGCCATGAGACGACGGCAGTGGTCGGGGTCGATCACGTTCGGCACCGCGAGGACCGGCGCCTGGAGCGCGACGACGCTCGGCTGGCGGGCCCGCGCGCGCGTGCGGGCGTGGGCGAGCGCCGCCTCGGCTTGCGACTCGCCCTCGCCGTCGCCGACCACCCGCTCGAGGCGCAGGCAGGGATCGAACAGCATGGTGACCGCGCCGGCTGAGGGCTCGAGCCCGGCGGCTCGGTGGAGCGCGCCCTCGGGGTCGCTCAACAGGGGGAACGGCAAGCCGAGCCGCTCGGCGACCGCGGCGTTGGCCGCCGGCGGCGCCCGGGTGATCGCCAGGACCTGGGTCTCGGCCTGGCCGAACGCCTCCGCCAGGCCGGCGAGCCGTTGCAGTTCGCCCACCGCCGCGTCCGGCGTCGCCGCCAGGTGGATGACCTTGGGCCAGCCGAAGATTCGATCGTGGTAGAGCGAGAAGGCCCGGCCCTTGGGGTCGAGGAAGGCGAGGTCGTGGAGCCGATCGCCGGCGTCGAGGGGCCCCTGCTTGGCCGCGGGAAAGTTCATCGCCATGATCTCACTGCCCCGTCGCGACCGTCGCCGGCCTCAAGACGCCTTTGGTCCGCGAACGCCTCTGGTCCGGAAACGCCTCTGGCCGACTGCCGTTCGCCAACCACCCCTAGCCGAACCCGCGAGAAAGCTCAATAGCTCTGCCCCGGCGGGCGCCCTCAGGCGCCCTCAGGCGTCCGCGTCGTCGCGGTCCGCCAG
>JAWWCG010000217.1:0-6175 GCA_033720555.1 Kiloniellales bacterium
ACGTCGAGCGACAGGCGGCGCAGAATCTCGACCGGCCCGGCCGTGGACGGCAGGGTCAGCTCGAGATCCGTCAGGCGGATCATGGCGCCGTCCGCCGCCGGCGCTGCCCCCCTCACATCTGAACGACTCTCGGAACGACTCAAGGCTTCGCGGTCCTCCAAGCGATGGTCCGCATATGGGCGAGCGGCCGGGGCTGTCAAGCGGGCAGCGGCGGACCGGCGGCGGACCGGCGGCCGCTCGGCCGGTTGACTTGGCCGGTTGACTTGGCCCGAGCCGGCGCACACATCTCAACGGTCGAGGATGGGGCAAGTCGTGACGAAAAGGCAGCCGATCTTCCATTTCAGGGCCTTGTGGTCGGCGCTGGCGCTCGCCTTCTGGCTGTTGCCGGCGGCGGCCGGCGGCGCGAGCGAGCCCGCGCCTCTGCGCATCCTGGCGTTCGGCGACAGCCTGGTCCACGGCTATGGCCTGGACGCCGAAGACACCTTTCCCGCGCAGTTGGAGCGCGAGCTTGATCGCGCGGGCTACCGGGCCGAGGTGCTCAACGGCGGCAACTCCGGCGACACCACGGCCGCCGGCCTGGCGCGGCTCGACTGGGCGCTCAGCGACAGGCCGGATCTCGCGATCGTCGTGCTCGGCGCCAACGACGGCCTGCGCGGGATCGACCCCGAGGAGACCTACCGGAACCTGGACGCGATTCTGAGCCGGCTGGCGGCGGCGGACCTCCCGGTTCTGCTCGCCGGCATGCTGGCGCCGCGCAATCTCGGCAGCGACTACGCCGAGGCCTTCGACGCCGTCTTCCCGCGCCTGGCGGAGGTCCACGACGTGGCTTTCTACCCGTTCTTCCTGGACGGCGTCGCCATGCAGCCGCAGCTCAATCAGGCCGACGGGATCCACCCCAACGCGGCGGGCGTCGCCCGGGTGGTCGCGGGCATCCTGCCCTCGGTGGTGCGCCTCATCGACTCCCGAGACGAAGCTCCGGCCTCGGAGACCGGCGATGGCTGAGTCCGGAGCCCTGAGCGACCCGGACGGCCAGTTCCGCGCCGCCTACGGCGCCGGCGACGGCTGGCAGGACAGCCTCCAGGCCGCCCTCTCCGCCCTCGCCGCGCCGCCCGAGGAGGCCAACCTGGGCCTGGTCTACGTCACCGACGGTCTGGCCGACCACCTGGCCGACATCGTCGCGCGGCTGCGCGCCGAAACCGGCATCGCCGACTGGCTGGGCACGGTCGGCACCGGGGTCTCCGCCTGCGGCCTGGAGCTGCACGACCGGCCGGCGGTGGCGCTCTTGGCCGGCGCGCTGCCGACCGGGAGCTTCCGCGTGTTCGAGCCGGTGAGCGACGCGCTGGGCGACTTCGAGGCCCGCCACGGCTCCTGGATCGCCGAGCGCGCGCCCTATTTCGGCATCGTGCACGGCGATCCGCGCACCGCCGACCTGCCGGCGCTCCTGGCGGGGCTTTCGGCGGCCAGCGGCGCCTATCTGGTGGGCGGCCTCAGCGCCTCGCGCGGCGAAATGGCGCAGGTGGCCGGCCGGGTGGCCCAAGGCGGGCTCTCCGGCGCCCTCTTCGCCCCCGATCTCCAGGTGGTGACCGGCCTCAGCCAGGGCTGCACGCCGATCGGACCGCGCCGCACGGTGAGCGAGGCGGAGAGCAATGTCGTCATGGCGATCGACGGGCGGCCCGCCGCGGAGGTCTTCATCGAGGACATCGGCGAGCTGCTCGCGCGCGACCTGCGGCGCATCGGCGGCTATATCTACGTCGCCTTCCCGATCGCCGAGTCGGACACGGGCGACTATCTCGTCCGCAACTTGACCGGGGTTGACGTCGACAAGGGCTGGCTGGCGGTCGGCCACTTGGTCGAGGCGGGCGCCCCGATCCAATTCTGCCGGCGCGACCACAAGGCGGCGGTCGAGGACCTGGAGCGCATGCTGGCCGACGTGAAGCGGCGCGCGCCCGGCCCGCCGCGCGCCGGGCTCTACGTCGCCTGCGTCGCCCGGGGACCGAACCTCTTCGGCAGCGACTCCGAGGAGCTGCGCCTGATCCGCGACCGGCTCGGCGAATTCCCGCTGGTCGGCTTCTTCGCCAACGGCGAGATCTGCCACGACCGCCTCTACGGCTATACCGGGGTGCTCGCGCTCTTCGTGTGAGCCGTCCCGACAAGAAGACCCTCGCAGAAAGGAACGCCGCGCATGGACTACCGCCGACTGGGCCGCAGCGACATCGAGGTCAGCGCCATCTGCCTGGGCTCCATGACCTGGGGCGAGCAGAACAGCGAGGCCGAGGCCTTCGCCCAGATCGACTACGCGCGCGGCCAGGGCGTCAACTTCATCGACACCGCCGAGATGTACGCGGCCCCGGCCCGGCGCGAGACCTACGGCCGGTCGGAGGAGATCATCGGCAACTGGCTTTCGGCCCGCGGCGGACGCGATCGCATCGTCCTCGCCACCAAGGTGACCGGCCCGTCGGACGGCTTCGACTACATGCGCGGCGAGCGGACCCGGCTCAACAGGAAGCACATCGCCCAGGCGATCGACGGCAGCCTCGCCCGCCTCAAGACCGACTACGTGGACCTCTACCAGCTCCACTGGCCGGACCGTCCCATCAGGGTGTTCGGCGCGCTCGGCCACGAGCCCAAGGACGGCGAGGAAACGCCCCCCGAGGAGACCCTCGACGCCCTGGCGGAGCTGGTGCGCGCCGGCAAGGCGCGCAGCGTCGGCCTGTCGAACGAGACGCCGTGGGGCGTCATGCGGTTCCTCGCCCTGGCGGACGCCGGCCGGGGGCCGCGCATGGTCTCGGTGCAGAACCCCTACAGCTTGCTGAACCGCAGCTTCGAGGTGCGCCTGGGCGAGGTGGCGCTGCGCGAGGATTGCGGCCTGCTCGCCTACGCGCCGCTCGCGGCGGGCGCCCTCACCGGCAAGTACCTCAACGGCGAGCGCCCGGCCGGCGCGCGCATGACCCTGTTCCCGGACAACAAGCGCTACATGGGCGCCCAGGGCCAGGCGGCGACCGCGGCCTACGTCGATCTGGCCCGCCAGGCCGGGCTCGACCCCGCCCAAATGGCGCTGGCCTTCGTGCTGTCGCGGCCCTTCCTGACCTCGGCGATCCTCGGGGCGACCAGCGTGACGCAGCTCGAGAACAACCTGGCGGCGAAGGATCTGGTCTTGTCCCAGGAGGTCTTGAGCGCTATCGAGGCCATACATGGGGTCTACACCTATCCCTGTCCCTGACGCCCACCGCACCGGCCGGCACCCGCAAGGAGCAGTCTTGCCATGCGCCTCTTCGTGGCTGTGACCCTGCCCGAAACCGTCCGCCAACGCTTGTCCGGACTGGCCAACGGCCTGCCCGGCGCGCGTTGGATCAAGCCGGATAACCTGCACCTCACCCTGCGGTTCCTCGGCGAGGTCAACAACCTGACGGCGGCGGACGTGGACGACGCCCTGGCGAAGATCCGCAGCCCCGGCTTCGAGCTCAACCTGAACGGGATCGGCCACTTCGGCGAGGGGCGCAAGCTGCGCGCCCTGTGGGTCGGCGTCGACGCGAGCGCCGAGCTGATGCGCCTGCAGGAGAAGATCGAGCAGGCCCTGATCCGCGCCGGCCTGCCGCCGGAAGCGCGCAAGTTCAAGCCGCACGTCACCCTGGCCCGCTTCAAGAGCCACCCGGGCGCGCGGCTCCAGGCCTATCTCGCGGAGCACAATCTGCTGCGCGCCGGGCCGATCGCCGTGCAGTCGTTCGAGCTTTACTCGAGCTTCACCTCGGCCGACGGGGCGATCTACCGGGTCGAGGCCAGCTATCCGCTCGAACCGGCCGAGCCGCCGCCGGCCGCCTGAACCGGGCAAGAGCCAATCGACAATCGGCCCTAGACGAGGCGCGCCAGGGTGCGCTCGACGCTCGCGGCGTAGCTTCCGCCGAACAGCCGGGTGTGGACCAGCAGGGGGTAGAGGTTGTAGAGGTCGCGGCGCAGCTCGAAGAAGCCGGGCTCGATCGGGCGGCGTTCTCGGTAGCGCTCGAAGAAGGCGTCGCCGAAGGTGCCGAACAGGGTCGAGAAGGCGAGCTCGACCTCCGCGTCGGCGAAATAGAGCGCGGGGTCGAGGAATGCGGCGATGCGCCCATCGCGCGCCAGGACGTTGCCGCCCCAGACGTCGCCATGGATCAGAGACGGCCGGCTGCCGGTGCCGATGTAGCGCTCGAGCTTGCCGCACAGCCGCTCCAGGTCGCCGAAGCCGCGCCGCGGCAGCCGCCCCGCCTCGAGCGCCTGGCGGCCCATGGCGAGCAGGCGCTGGTCGCGGAAGAACGCGCACCAGTCCTCGGTCCAGGGATTGGGCTGCGCCAAGCCGCCGATCAGGGTGTCCCAGTCGAACCCGAAGGCGGGCGCCGTCACGCCGTGCAAGGCCGCCAGCAGCTCCGCCGCATGGCCCTGGGCGGAGGCGTTCAGCCCGCCCGACGCCGCCACGTAGGTCATCAGCAGCAGGCCGTCGTCGGCGAACAGCACCCGCGGCACCGGCAGCTCGCTGTGCGCCGCCAGGTAGCGCAGCATCCTGGCTTCCAGCTCCAGGTCGCCCGCGCCCGGGCCCGCGACCTTGGCGACCAGCGCGCCGCCGTCCGCGAGCTCGAGGCGCATCACCTCGGCGATGCAGCCGCCGTGGAGCGGCCGCGCCGCGACCAGCGCCTGGCCGGTCACGGCCCGGACCCTGTCGGCGAGACGGGCGCGCGCGCCCTGGCGTTCGTCCCGCCTCACAGATAGTCCCGGATCAGCATATCGATCAGGCCTTCGGCGCCGGGCTCGATCAGGTCCAGGGCGTAATCGTAATCCGCGATATCGCCGTAATAGGGGTCCGGCACCTCGCGCGGCGCGCCGGGGTTGCGGGCGCCGGGGACGCTGGGGGCGCCGGGGATGTCGGAGTCGCCGGGAGCGAAGTCCAGGAAGAGATGCACCCGGGCGCGGGCGGTGGCGGGCCGGCCGCGCGCGAGCACGCTCCGGTGCCCCCGGTCCATCGCGAGGATCAGGTCGAAATTATGGTAGTCCCGGCTGGTGAACAGCCGCGCGCGCAAGGCCGTGAGGTCATAGCCTCGGCGGCGGGCGCGGGCGATCGCGCGCGGATCCGGCGGATCGCCGATGTGCCAGTCGCCGAGGCCCGCGGACGCGACCTCGACCCGCTCGCCGAGGCCGCGTTGCGCGAGCTTGTGGCGCGCCACGCCTTCCGCGGTGGGCGAGCGGCAAATGTTGCCGGTGCAGACGAAAAGAACGCGGACATCGGCCATGTCCGGGAACCTCTGGCGAGCTGTTGAACCTCGCCCCCATCGGCTATCATCGCCTCCGCCATGCTGCAAGCCCGAGATCGCCCGATCGTCATCCTGACCGGCGCCGGAATCTCCAAGGAGTCCGGCCTCGAGACCTTTCGCGACCCGGACGGGATCTGGGCGCGGGTCAGCATCGACGAGGTGGCGACGCCCGAGGCCTTCGCCCGCGACCCGGCGCGGGTCCACGCCTTCTACAACGATCGCCGCCGCGGCCTCTTGAACGCGGCGGTGGCGCCGAACGCCGCCCATCTGGCCCTCGCCCGGCTGGAACGGGAGTGGCCCGGCGAGGTGCTGCTGGTGACCCAGAACATCGACGACCTGCACGAGCGCGCCGGCTCGCGCAACCTGATCCACATGCACGGCGAGATCCTCAAGGCGCGCTGCGGCGCCTGCGGCAGCGTGGTCGACTGCCGCGACGACCTCGCGGTGACCACCTGCTGCCTCGCCTGCGGCGAGATGGGCGTCATGCGGGTCGACGTGGTCTGGTTCGGCGAGATGCCGTTCGAGATGGACCGGATCTATCGCGCCCTGGCGGCGGCCGAGCTGTTCGTCTCGATCGGCACCTCGGGCAACGTCTATCCCGCCGCCGGCTTCGTCCAGGAGGCGCGGATGATCGGCCGGGCGCGCACCGTCGAGCTGAACCTCGAGCCGTCGGACGGCGCGAGCCTGTTCCACGAGGCCCGCCACGGCCCGGCAAGCGCGCTGGTACCCGCCTTCGTCGACGAGATCCTGGAGATGGGATGGCAGACGGCATGGTGAGGCCCGCCAAAGCCGGGCGCGCGGCCGCCCCGCCGCGGGCCGGCGGCGAGAGCGACCGCGACGGCCTGGCGGCCCTGGTGGCCGCCGCCCGGGCGTGCCGCCTCTGCGCCGAGCACCTGCCGCTC
>JAWWCG010000218.1:0-6169 GCA_033720555.1 Kiloniellales bacterium
TCTAGAGCACATTCCGAACTGATTGAATCATTGGTGATTCCCAAAGGGTGGGAATTCTGATTCAAGATGCAGGCTGGTGAAGGAGGCCAGCCTGCATGACGAAACCTCTTTCAAATGATTTGCGTCGCCGGGTGGTGGCGTCGGTGGATGGTGGGATATCGCGGCGGGCGGCGGCGAAACGGTTTGGGGTCGCTGTCTCGACGGCGATCAAGTGGGTCGAGGCGTGGTACCGGACGGGCAGCTATCATCCCCGAGCGCAGGGCGGCGACAAGCGCTCGCAGCGGATCGAGGCGTACGCTGAGGAGATTTTGGCACTGGTTGAAGAGACGCCGGATATGACGCTGGCGGAGATCGCCACCCACCTGAAGAACGAGCATGGGCTGGGGGTCTCCCAGAGCACCGTTTGGCGCTTCTTCGACCGGCGGGGCATCACGTTCAAAAAAAACCGCTCACGCCAGCGAGCAACAGCGACCTGACGTGCTGCGGCGTCGGCGGGCCTGGTTCGACACCCAGCCGGATCTCGAGCCGGAAAAGTTGGTCTTCATCGACGAGACTGGCGCTTCGACCAAAATGGCGCGACGCGGCGGTCGCGCGCCCCGTGGTCGTCGTTGCCGGGCACCGGTTCCGCACGGGCACTGGAAGACGACAACCTTCGTCGCGGCCCTGAGGCTACATGCAATGACGGCACCCATGATCCTCGACGGGGCGATGTACGGTGCTGCCTTCCTGGCCTATGTCGAGCAGGTGCTGGTGCCGACGCTGCGGCCCGGCGATATCGTGGTGATGGATAATCTCCCCGCCCACCGCACCGCCGGTGTCCGTGACGCCATTCACCAGACCGGTGCCGAACTGCGCTTCCTGCCGCCCTATAGCCCCGATTTCAACCCGATCGAAATGGCCTTCTCAAAGTTCAAGGCCCATCTCAAACGCGACGCCACCCGCACCGTCGGCGACCTCTGGGACGCCATCGCTCGCGCCGCCGATATCTTCACTCCGGCCGAGTGCAAAAACTACTTCGCTGCTGCCGGGTATGACTGTGAGTGATCGGAAAATGCTCTAGCTCTCCGCCAGGCCTTCCAGGGCGCAGCGCAGGGTCTCCACCGCGCGCTCCCAGACCAGGTCCTTCCAGTCGTCCGCGTCGGGGTAGAACGCGGCGCGGATCTGGGTCTTGATCGCCTTCGCCTTGGCCGAGCCGGGCTCGCCGTGATGATGCAGCCAGTTGTCGGCGCAGAGCGCCAGGAAGACCTCCGGCAGGGCGATCGTGCCGTACTCCAGGGCGATCGCCGTCAGCGCTCGCCCGGCCAGGGCCTGCTCCATGCCGACGACGTTGGTGCCGTGCAGCTCGGCCGAGGCGGAGGTCCCGAGCGCGGGCGAGGTGAGGTCGCCCCGGTACCACTCGGAGGCGCGGGCGAGGCCGGCCGAGCCCGGCGGCTGAACGCTGATGCGCTCGCCATGGCCGTAGGGGCCGAGGCCGGTGTGGAAATCCACCACGGCGACCTGGCGGGCGTGCGCCAGGCGGCCGGCGAAGACCGCCTCCATCACCCGGCGCGACCAGGTCGGCCCGTGGCCGCCGAAGAAGATCCCGGCGGGGTGGCGGTATTGGCCGCCGGAGATGGCGCTTTGCAGGGCGCCGTGCCCGTGCGCCTCGGCGTAGGCGCCGAGGGCCGAGTGGGACTGCGCGACGACCGCTTCGTTCCACTCCTTGGGGCCGAGGGCCTCGGCCAGCGCGTCGTAGCCCGGGTTCTCGGGATAGGCGGCGTCGTGGTCGACGAAATTGCGATTGAGGTCGACGTTGTCTTCGGTGACGCGTCGCAGCCAGGCGAAGCCGTGGGGATTGATCGCGTGGATCATGAGGTGCGCCGTCCCGGCCGGCTGCTCGCGGTGGAGCCCGCTCTCGAGCCAGCCCACCTGGGGGCGCCCGAGCCGCAGAAGCCCTCCACGCCGTGGGTCGCCGAGATGGTCACCAGCACCCGTTCGGCGTCCTTCGGCCCGAGCCAGGCGAGGTCGGTGGCGAGGGCTTCGCCCTCGGGCCCGGCCGCGGGGTGCGCCCTGGTCTCCAGTTCGGCGCCGGCCGCCCCGGCGCTCGCCAGGAAGCGCTGGCGGGCCTCCGGATAGCCGCGCGAGAAGTAGCTCGCGACCGCCATGGCGGGTTCGTCACCTCCGGAAAACGTGATCCCTCGACGGCCCGCCCCGCGTTTGCAAAGCCGCGCGATCGGACCATACTAGCGCCATGCGCTTCCTGATCGCGATCTTGATGCTGGGGGCGGTCAGTTTTTCTTCGCCGCCCGCCTCGGCAGACCAGAACGATCCGCAGCTCGACGGCCTGTTCCAGCGGTTGCACGACGCGCCCAACGTGGCGGACGCGCGGCGGATCGAGCGGCGGATCTGGATCGTCTGGACCCGCCACGACGACGCCGCCGTCAACGGCCTCATGAGGACCGGCCTCGGGCAAATGGAGCGGCGCGACTATGGCGCCGCGCTCGACACCTTCCAGGCGATGGTCGACCTTGCCCCCGAGTTCGCCGAGGCTTGGAACAAGCGGGCGACGGTTCATTGGCTGCTCGGGCATTACCAGGAATCGCTGAGCGACATCGAGCGCACGCTGTCCCTGGAGCCGCGCCACTTCGGCGCGCTGTCGGGGCGCGGCCTGGTCTACATCGGCCTCGAGGAATGGGACCTGGCGCTCGAGGCGTTCCAGAACGCCCTGGAGGTCTATCCTCAGATGGTCGGGCCGCGGGTCAATTCCGAGGCGATCCGCAAGATGCGCGAGGGCCGCGCGATCTAGAGTGGGATGTGAGACCGGCCCGTTCTAGCCGCCGTCCCGGCGAACGATCAAGGCGTCGACCGCCAGGCATCCCTCGGGGGTGGCGATCACCGGGTTGACGTCCATCTCGGCCAACGCCGGGCCCAGGGCGGCGCACAGCACGGAGAAGCGCGCCAGGGCGAGGCCGAGCGCGTCGAGGTCGGCCGGCGGCGCGCCGCGGTGGCCGTCGAGCAGCGGGCGCAGGCGCAGCCGGTCGATCAGGCTGCGGGCCCGGCGCGGCCCGAACGGCGCCAAGGCGGTGACGCGGTCGCTCATCAGCTCGATCAGGGTGCCGCCGGCGCCCAGCATGACGATCGGCCCGAAATCCGGATCGCGGAGGTAGCCGAAGGCGAGCTCCGGTCCGCGCGGCGCCATGGCCTGCACCATGACCCGGCCGCCGAGCCGTTCCGCGAGGTCGCGGTACGCGTCGGCGAGGGCGGCGCTATCCCCTAGGTTCAAGCGGATGCCATCGGCCTCGGTCTTGTGGTCGACGCCGGGCGCGGCGGTCTTGAGCGCCACCGGGAAGCCGATCTCGGCGGCGGCCTGGCGCGCGGCGTCTGGCGTGTCGGCCAGGCGGAAGGCGACGGTGCCCACGCCGAAGGCGCGCAGCAGCTCGAGGCCGTCGGCCTCCTGCGGCGCGCGGGCGCCGCCGAGGCGGCTGCGCCAGGCCTCGATCTCGGCGGCCGGCGGGGGATCGGGAACCGGGTCCGGCGCCGTCGCCAGCGCCCGCAGGTCGCGGTAGGCAAAGGCGCCCCGGACGGCGCTCAGCATGTTGTCGAGGCCGTTGACCAGGGGCAGGCCGGCCTCGGCGAAGCGGTCCGCCAGCGACCGGTTGTTGGTGTTGGCGAAGCTCGAATAGAGAAAGCAGGGCTTCTCCGACACGCCCAGCAGCTCCTCGGCCACCTCGCTCAGCCCGGGGTCGTAGGCGTAGTCGTCGCGGCCGTCGTACTCGAAGCCGAGGACGCCGACCTCCGGGGCCTCGGCCATGATCCGCAGGCTGTCCCGGAACACGCCGGCAAAGCCGACGTCGATCGCGCCGGCCGCGTCCAGGGGGTTCGAGGGCTCCAAATTCGCGGGCAGCGCGGCGCGCAGGGCCGCGAGGCTTCGCTCCGACAAGGTTGCGAAGGAGACCTGGCGCTCGGCGGCGCGGTCGATCAGCAGCTCGCGCAGTCCCCCGGAATCGGTGACGGCGCCGAGCCCGCCGGCCTGGACGCGGCGGCCTTGCGACAGCAGCAAGGCGGTGCCCATCAGGGCGTCGACGGACTCGACGGCGACCGCGCCGTAGCGTTCGAAGACGGCATCGTAGGCCGCGCCGCTGCCGGCCACGGCGCCGGTGTGCGAGCGCACGTGCCTGGCGCTCTCCTCCGTGCGGCCGACCTTGCAGACGACGACGGGGACGTCGCGGTCGCGGGCCTTGGCGAGGGCGGCGGCGAAGCGCTCCGGCCGGCGGGCCGCTTCCATGAAGAGGGCGATCACCCGGGTCTCCGGCCGCTCGAGGGCGTAGTCCATGTACTCGTCGAGGCCGACGCCGATCTCCTGCCCGGCGGAGATCACCAGGTTGAAGCGGTAGCGCGGATCGTTGAGGGCGAGCACCGTGAAGACCGAGCCGGAATGGGCGATCAACGTTATCCCGCCGGGCTTGAGGTGGGCCGCCGGATAGAAGCTCGCGTTGCAGCCATGGGTGACGTCGAGGAAGCCCATAGCGTTGCCGCCGCAGATCGGAAAGTCGGCCGTGCGCGCCTTGTCGCGCAGCCGCTCGAGGATCGGCCGGCCCTCGGCGTCGTCGCCGTGGCAGGCGTCGAACACCACCATGCTGCGCGCCCCGCGCGCCAGCGCCTGGTCCAGGACCGCTTCGACCTGCCGGCCGCCGACGGCGGCGACCACCAGGTCGGGGGCCTCCGGCAAGGCCGCGAGCGCGGCATGGCACGGCCGTTGGCCGATCTCCGGATACTTCGGATTGACGAGATAGAGCGGCCCTTCGAAGCTGCTTGCCAGGGCCGATTCCACCATGGCGGCGCCCACCGAGCCGGGCCGGGCGGAGGCGCCGACGAGCGCGATCGACCGGGGCCGGAAGAGGGGCGTCAGGCGGTGAGCCGCCGCCGCCTCGCCGCGCGCCGGCGCAGTCTCCAATGTCTGGCCCTCCATCGCCCCGATCCGCTGCGCTGAACTCGTCTCCTGCGGCTCGCCCGCAGGGGGCCGGGCCGAGCTCGCACTTTGCCCCCAATTCGCTCACTTGGGAAGAAACCGTGCGCGCGAATCGCGCGGCCGAAATCGTGAACCTTCGCTCGCCGGCGGCGGGGCCCGTCGTGCGTCCCCCTGTCGCGCCCTCTGGCGCCGGCTCGCCGCCTCCTCGGCGATCGTGTAGGCTGGCGCCTTCCACCCGGGCGCGCGAAAGGAACGCCATGGCCGCCGCCGTCAAGTTGCCGCTGGTGATCCTGCTGTGCGGGGCCTCGGTGCTCGCGCTCAACATGGGCGTGCGGCAGACCTTCGGCCTGTTCCTCGAGCCGATGACCCTCGACCTCGGCATCTCGCGCGGCAACTTCTCCCTCGCCATCGCGGTTCAGAACATCCTCTGGGGCCTGCTGACGCCGCTGTGCGGCATACTGGCGGACCGCTACGGCACCGGCCGCGTGCTGGTGACCGGCGGGCTGCTCTACGCCCTGGGCATCGTCATCATGGCGCTCGGCGCCTCCGGCCTGGCGGTCCATATCGGCGCGGGCGTCCTGGTCGGCCTGGCGGTCGGGGCGAGCGGCTTTCCCTTGGTGCTCTCGGCGGTGGCGCGGGCGGTGCCGGCGCCGCGCCGCAACCTTGCGATCGCCCTGGCGGCGACCGGTGGCTCGGTCGGCCAGTTCATCCTGCTGCCGCTGGCCCAGCTCCTGATCCAGGCGACCGGCTGGCCGACCGCGCTGCTGATCTTCGCCGCGCTCAGCGCCCTCATCGTTCCCCTCGCGGCGCCGCTGTCGGGCAAACCGGAGGTGGTGCCGAGCGGCAGCCTCAGCATCGCCGGCGCGGTGGCCCAGGCCGGCCGGCACCGGGGTTATCTGCTTCTCACCAGCGGGTTCTTCGTCTGCGGCTTCCACGTCTCCTTCGTCGCCACCCATCTGCCCGGCTACATCACGAGCTGCAACCTGTCGCCGCTGGTCGGCGCCACGGCGCTCAGCATCATCGGCTTCTTCAATATCCTCGGCGGCCTGGCGGCCGGCGTCCTCGGCAGCCGCTATCGGCTCAAGTATCTGCTCTCCGGGATCTATCTCGCTCGCGCCCTGGCCATCGCCCTGTTCCTGCTGGGGCCCAAGACCGAGTGGGCGGTGTTCCTGTTCTCGGCGTCCTTCGGGATCCTGTGGCTGAGTACGGTGCCGCTCACCA
>JAWWCG010000219.1:0-6150 GCA_033720555.1 Kiloniellales bacterium
CAACTCCGCAGGTCAGGCGACGGGCCTAGGGATCCAAGCGCCCGTGGGGCCGAAGCCGCGCGAGCCGACGGGGCCGAACGGCCCGCCCATAAGTTACGTCCTCTCGGCCCGCTTTGAACAGGTTTCCGACGGGCGTTTGCGCTTCAAGTCGCGGGCCTTTCTCTAAAGATCGGCGCTCAGAGCGTCAATCGTGCCGTCGGCCGCCCGCTGGAGCGCTTCGCCAGCAGCGCTTCGTCACCAGCGCTTCGTCACCAGCGCTTCGTCACCAGCGCTTCGTCAAGGGGGGGCCAGAGTGCCGGACGGCGGCGGCACGGCGATGGTTCGCTAAGGATGCGACGGCGCGGATCCGCCCGCGCGATGCGCGCCGCCGAGATTCCGGCGGGATTAAGTATTGCGTGCCGCCGATTGCGCGATTTTGCTATAACGGCTCGAAGGCAAGACACGGGCTCCAACGCTGAATTCTGGTTTGACTGCCCGCGGAGCGAGCGAGTGAGCGCCGGATCTATGAGCGAGAGATTTTCTCGAGACGAAGATTTCCGCTTGAGCCTGGTCGTCCCGATGTACAACGAGTCCGAGGCGTGCGAGCCGTTTTTCGAGCGCGTCCTTCCCATTGTGTCCTCGGTCACCGAAGACTTCGAGATCGTGTGCGTCAACGACGGCAGTGACGACGACACCGAAGAAAAGCTCCTGGCGAAGAGCGCGCGCGATCCCCGCATCAAGGTGATCAATCTGTCGAGGAACTTCGGCAAAGAGGTCGCCTTGTCGGCCGGGATCGATTTCGCGACGGGCGACGCGGTGATCCCGATCGACTGCGATCTTCAGGATCCGCCGGACCTGATTCCGGAGATGGTTCGACGCTGGCGCGCCGGCGCGGATACGGTGTTCGCGATCCGCGCGGACCGGCACAGCGACAGCTACTTCAAGCGGACCACGGCGGCGCTGTTCTACAAGGTGATCGGTCGGCTGTCGCACGTCTCGATACCCGCCAACTCGGGCGACTTTCGTCTCATGGACCGCGCCGTCGCCGATGCGCTGATGGCTTTGCCCGAGCGCAACCGCTTCATGAAGGGGTTGTACGCGTGGGTCGGCTATCGGGCCGACGCCATCGAATTCACGCGCCCGGCTCGGGTCGCCGGCGACTCCAAGTGGAAAGCGTGGCAGCTGTGGAATCTCGCGCTCGAGGGTATCTTTTCCTTCTCCACCGCGCCGCTGCGCATCTGGACCTATCTCGGCGTCGTCGTCGCCGCCCTTTCGGCCGTCTACGGCGTGTTCATCATCCTGCGGACGCTCGTTCAAGGCGTCGATGTGCCGGGCTACGCGTCCTTGCTGGTCACCGTGCTGTTTCTGAGCGGCATCAACATGATCGGACTGGGCGTCCTCGGCGAGTACGTCGGACGGATCTTCGTCGAGGTGAAGCGGCGGCCGCTCTACGTCGTCCGCTCGACGGCCGGCATCGACCCGGACATCGATGCGGGCGTCGGTCCGGCGAGGGGCGATCCGGCGAGGGGCGATCCGGCAAGGCGCGCTCCGGGTCCGCGCAGAGCGGCCGCGCCGCCAGCGGTCCCTCGTTCTCGAGCGCCGTGAGCGACCCGATCGGCGCCCGCCGGCCGGCGAGCGCTCAGCGCGAGCCGATCTCCAGCGGCTCCTCGAAACCGAGGAGCTCGACCAGTTCGCCGAAGTCGTTGTGCAGCAGCGACCGCACACGCAGACGCGGCCAGATCCCTCGTCGTTCGAGATCCGCCGTCATCTTTGGGTCAAGCCAAGCGTAGACCGCTCTGTCGGCCGCCATGTGGTACCGGGCGATCGCTTCGAAGTCCTCGAAGTCGTCGCGACTAGGGGTGGCGATGCGCACGCCGGGATGCTCGAAGAGTCCGAAGAACGGCCCCGCGGAGGAGACGAAGATTAGGGAGTCCTCTGCCATCGCGGATGCCAGGGTCTGTGCGAACTCCGCCCGGACCTCCCGCTTGCGGTAGCTCGCGGGCAGGTCATAGGCGAACGTCACGATCCGGGGCCAAAACAGCGCGGCGCAGAGGACGAGGACCGTCAGCTTCTTCAAAGCATGGATCCTGGCGCTGACGCCGGCGATGTGCAGCAGCACGAGCCCGAGCAGGAGCGCCGAAAGCACAAGCGGAAAACTCAGGTAGAGCGTTTCCTGTTCCGACAGTTCGAGCCGCCTCGGCAGCGCCACGACGGCATAAACCGCCAGAATCGCGAGGCCGACGATGGCGAACCACCGATCCCACTGGTTTGTGAAACCGTCCGTCAGCTCGCGCCAGGCGTAGGCCGTCAGGATGGCGAGAAAGGGCAACGTCGGCAGAAAATAGCGAAGATTGAGACCCTGTCCGCCGTGCCAGGCGAAGAAGCCGTAAACGCCGATGTAGGAGAGCGGGACGAGGAACAGCATGGCGATGGCCGGTCTGGATCGCGGCTCCCGCCAGAGCATCCAAGCGGGAATCGCGAGGGACACGAGATAGGGGCAGCTCTGAAGCAAGGACTTCTTCAAGCCGCCCAAATAGACCATGCCGCCGCCGGGCGCTCGGCTCAGGCCGGGCTCTTGCCAGCCTAGGTCGCGGACGCGGAAGTCGACGACGAGCTGGAACACGCCGTCGAGCAACCTCCAGGTCAGCGCCGAGACCTGCGGCACCAGGATGACGACGCCACCGAGGGCGACCAGGAGCCACATCAAGAGGCGCCGGTTGTCCCGCAGCTGCGGCTGAAACCGCGGCCGGGTGGCAAACCATATGGCGGCCAAGGCGCTCGTCCCGACGGCGGCGAGGGCCAGATAGGGCAACAAGCTTGCTACGTTGCCGGCCTTGCCGGGGCCGTAGGACAGCGGATTGAATTGGTTGAACCTGACCTCGTTCAGCGTGGCCATCAGGAACAATCCGGGAAGCAGACCCAGGACGATGGCTAGGGCATGAAGCGGCCGCCACGGGACGCGGAACAGGAAGGGCGCGATGAGCGCCGCCAGGACGAAGACCGTGTCCAGGCGGATTCCGACGGAAAGCCCGACGACGAGCCCGGCCGCCAGGGCATAGAGGAGCGAGACCCGCTGTTCCAGCCGGTGGAGGGCCAGGACCGCGAAAGAAACCGCCGCCAGGACGCAGAGCACGGATAAGGCGTGCGGCATGGCGGCGAGCGCGTAGTCCCAGGCGTAAGTCGATAGGGCGAAGATCACGCCGGCGACGGTCCCGATCGACTTGTCGGGAAACAGGGAGCGGGCCAGCCATACGGTGAGCCAGAGGGCGCCGACCAATGCCGATGCGTTGATGAGAAACAGCGCCTTGTAGCCCATGAGGGCATAGAGCGGCGCCGCCAGGATCGGATAGAGCAGCGGATACTGCGAGACGAGACGACCGTCGTGACTGGGCGTAATGGGGAACGCCAACTCGGCGGACGGAAACTCCTCGTAGCCGTTCCTGAGCCAGAACTCGCCGCTCGCCGCGAAGTCGCGGACCATGAGATGATAGACGCCCTCGTCGACGTTGAGGTGTCCGCCGGTCGTAAATGCGAGCGCGGCCAAGATCGTTAAGGCAGACACCAATAGGAGCGTCGAGTGGTGCTTTTCGCCGCTTTTCACAGCGGTGAGAGACCCGGACAAGCGGTGAAGCATGGCAAGGAACAGCCGGCTAATGGAGTGGTCGACGCTCGCGCGGCGAGAATAGGTCGCAGGTGTGAAGACTTGCTTTACCTTGACGAGCGTGCGCGTCTCGAATGGCTCTCGTCCGTCCCGGGGGGCGTCCTTGACGAGGCTGGCGCGGCGGTGGCGTGCGGATCTGGATTCGTGCTACGGCGAGGCGGTCCCCTCGGGCGGGCGCACCCTGTAGATGGTGAAGAAGGACCCGCTGCGGTGCGGATCGAGGATCTGCGGCAGCGGGTTTTCAGCCGTGTCGAACTGCAGCATCAGAAGGTAATCGAATTGGCTCGGCCATCCGGCCCACCGGTAGGAGTAGTCGCCAGGCGCCCGGGTACGAAAGAGGGTCTCGGCGCTTTCGGGATCCACGCCGAAGCGTAGCCGATCGAGGGACATGGGGCCGGCGTGCGGCACGTCGGTTGCCGCATAGCTCTGGTTTACGCCGAGAGGCTGACGTCCTGGGGCGGTGAACAGGCCCGGCAGGTAGACGTCCTTTTCCAAGGCGAGCAGCGCCGGTGCGTTGTTCAAGGTATATTGGTGCGCCGTCGGCGCGACTTGCTCCGACCGATCCCAGTCGTCGACCGCGGCTAGGATCCGGCTGCCGTCCTCGATCGTCTCCGCGGCCGCCCTCAGCTCATCGAACATCCGGTCGTAGGCGAGCCACTGGAAAGTGAGCGTGGATACGCGCACCAGGAAGATCGCCCCTAGGACGCCCGCAATTGCGAGTGCGAATCGCGGATTGGGTACCTTGAGATCCGTGCCGGCGATCAACAGGCCGACAACGGGGACCATGAGTCGAAGGTCGCTGCCCCAGTTGCCCAGTAGCCACGAGGGGATCGCGATCATGGCGAGCAGGAATCCGAGCAAGGGATAGCCGACGGCGGGCGCGACTTCGATCCACCGCCGCCGCCAGACAACGAAAGCGAGCACGAGAAGCGCCGCGGTGGCCGCGAACTCGACGGGGCTGTGAAAAAAGGCGAAGGGCACCTGCAGAGCGATGACTTTCGTTATGAAGTCGTACTCGAAACCGCCTTCCGCCAACGGCGGCGGGCTCGCCAGAAGCAGGATCGCCAGGGGCGGTACGAACTGAAAGCCGGCGATGACCACGGTCAGCGCCAGGTGGACCGGGCCGCCCCCGCGCGAGGCTGCCGACTGCGGTCGTTCCGCCGCCGGGCGGTCGGGCGACGGGGCCGCGGGTTTCGGATTTCGAAAGAGACCGAGACGCCAGGCCTCGTAGCCGGAGACCATGAGGCCGTAGGCAAATACCGCGCCGACGTGGCAGAGCAATAGTAAGGACGTCGCGAGCGGGAACAGCACCAAACGAGTCCAAGTGTGCCATCGACGCGAACGTATCCATATCGCGAAGAGGATCAGGGCCCCTGCGGTTCCGAAGAGATAGTTCAGGAACCCGAGGGACAGGACGTAATTGTAAAGAAACAGGAAGACGATCAACGGCCATAGGCTGGGCCGCTCGAAGAGCGTGCGATGAAGCAGCAGGGTGCCAAACGCCAGGGCGAACAAAGTCATGGCGACGAAGATCTTGCCGGCCCAAAGAACGCCGACCCAACGAGCCAAGACCGGCACGATGAGGTCCATGGCCAAATTCGGAATCAGCGCCCAATCGATCCGGTAGATCGCTTGCAGGCTAGGCGAGTTCGGATGGTCGCCCAGTATGCGCATCCGGGCGATGTGATTGGGATAATCGGCGAGAGGCGGGATATCGACCGAGACGACCGGAACCAAGGCGACGACCAACAGCCCGATGAACGCGGCGCCGAGGAGGATCCCGTTAGGCCCGTGAAGCGGACCGAGTTCATGGCTGTCTTTCAAATCCGATTGGCCCTTCCTTCGTCCGCGGCCGCGTCCGCCGTTGGCGAGGTCGGCTCGGCTTATGAAGCCCGGAGCGTCGCCAACCGGAGTCGTCGAGGGGGCGGAGACGGCCGGGGCCTCTCCCGTCGGTAGCAAGAGCGTGTATATCCGCTTGTTCGGCTCACAATCAACAAGCGGCTGCCATTTCGCCGCGGCATCGAACGCGGGGTCTCCGCGTGTGGCGGCGACGAGGAACCGGGTTCCGGCGAGGCGGCCTGGTGCCGCGCCCGCCAGCCGCGAAACCGGCCCGCTCCGGAGCCGGCCATGAGGCTCCCGGTCCGATTCGGCGCTTCGCTCGCGGTGAGGGCGCGCTTGCGCGCCGGATTACGGCCGGCCGCCCGAGCCGCACCGCACCGGAAATCCACCTTCCCGGCGCAAGCCGCCGAGCCACGGCCCGGCGCCGACTTGCCCCGCGAGAGCGGGCAAGCGCTCATAACATCTTAACCAGGTTCCGCGCATATAGGCGGAGGGTCAACCTTCGGCCAAGCGCCTGATGAAATTGATCGTTCAGATTCCCTGCTTCAACGAAGCGGGGACCCTTCCTCAGACCCTCGCCGACATTCCCTGTTCGATTCCGGGCGTCGACGAGGTCGAGGTCCTGATCGTCGACGACGGTTCCACCGACGACACCGTCGCGGTCGCCCGGC
>JAWWCG010000220.1:0-6148 GCA_033720555.1 Kiloniellales bacterium
GACGTCGCGTCGCTCGTCCTCGAATATGCGTCGGCATGTCCATCGTCCTCGCTCCTAACGTCCGGTCAAAATCGCACCGTCAGCGTGGTTCAATCTGGTCGGGTACTGCTCTAGCTGCGTTCGGAGCCCCACAAAACCTTCAAGCCAGGACGACGGGCGGCGGCGGAGTCCCCGCGCGGACATGACGGCGGGCCCCTGAGCTTCGCCCCACCGCGCCGGTCCTGGCGCAGGACAATTGGCATTGGGACCCGGCCGCGTCAACCACCGGGCATTCCGCCGGACGTCCCGCCGGGCATCGCACCGGGCATCGCACCGGGCATCGCACCGGGCATCGCACCGGGCATTCCCAAGAGGCATCCCAATTCGCACGCCGTGACGCCGGCGCGGCGGTTTTGGGCCCATCTCCGGTTTCCCATCGGGCCGCGAAGCATTACCATTGGCGAAAGGATTCGGCGATTTGCGCCGAATTCGATTTCGCAGTGACCGTTGGAACGTGCGAATCCGGCTTCAGCCGGCTCGAAATAAAGTCTGCGCCAACGGTCGCTTTTGCGAATGGGCCGGGGGGCTGGCAGAGTTTCAATGTCTGATTTCAAGCTCTTGCAGAAAGTTATTAACGCGCTAGGCGAAGCTGAGGAGGGCGACGAGGACCTCGACGTCCGCATCTCCGTGGCGCTGGGCGAGCTCCAGAGCGGCTCCGCCAAGCTGCTGCGCTTGTTCGTCGAGGAAGGCTACGATTGGCCGATGATCTCGAATCTGCTCGACGAGCAGGTGCCGCCCTACACGACCTCGCTCGACGCCTCGGTTCCGGGGGAGAGCATCGTCGGCGTGCTGTTCTCGCGCAAGCGCGGGCGCTGGGCCGCCATCCACCGCGCGGCGGACGGCCGCGAGGAGGGGCCGGTGTGGGCCTCGACGGAAGCCCTCGCCCGGCGGGCGGCCGGCCTGTCCGGCTATCTGAGCCAGCAGCGCGCGAGCCGGGGCCAGCTGGCCGAGCCCGGCCTGGCCGGCTACCTGAGCCAGCAACGCGCGAGCCGCGGCCAGCCGCCCGAGCCCGGCCTGCCGCGCGGGTCCCCGCGCGAGCACCCGGGCCGACCGGCGCGCGGATCGCCGGGCGAATCGCCGGGCGCCGGCGGCACCAGCGCGGAGGCCGAGGACGAGCTTCCGGATTGGAAGATCCTGTTCTGAACTGACGAAGATCCGGAAGTCGTAACGTGAATTCGCCCAATGGGACAGCGACGACTGGGGCTCCGCGCCCGCACGTGATCGTCATCGGCAACGAGAAGGGCGGCACGGGCAAGTCGACCACGGCGGTGCACATCGCCGTCGGCTTGCTCAAGTTGGGCTATCGGGTCGGCAGCATCGACGTCGACGGCCGCCAGGGCACCTTGTCCAGCTACCTCGACAACCGGGCCGCCTACGCCGAGCGCCACGGCGTCAGCCTGATCATGCCGGAGCACCGCCGGATCGCCGCCGCCGAGGCGGAAGCGCGCGACGACGAGACCTCCGACGAGGGCGCGCGCTTCATCAAGGCGATGGCCGAGCTCGCCGCTCAGCAGGTGATCGTCATCGACACCCCGGGCAGCGAAAGCCACCTGGCCCGCCTGGCCCACTGCGAGGCCGATACCCTCGTCACGCCGCTCAACGACAGCTTCCTCGACATCGACGTGCTGGCGAAGGTGGACCGCGAACAGCGCGCGGTGCACGCGCCGAGCGTCTACACCCAGATGGTGTGGGAGCAGAACAACCGGCGCGTGGTGGAAGGCCGGGCGCCGATCGATTGGGTGGTGATCCGCAACCGCATGACTCACATCGACGCCCGCAACAAGCGCGATATCGTGTCCCTGCTGGACAAGCTCGCGGCGCGCGTCGGCTTTCGCCTCGCCGCCGGCTTCGGCGAGCGCATGGTCTACCGCGAGCTCTTCCTGAAGGGGCTGACGCTGCTCGACACGGTGCCGGCCGAAGAGGGCAAGGCCGAATCCCCGAGCCATATCGCGGCGCGCCGCGAGGTGACGAGCCTGCTGGCCGCGATCGGCGTGCCGATTCCCGCCTAGAACAGTACCCGACAGCCCGCCGGTGCGCCGGCGTACGGCCGGCCGGGCTCAGCGCGCCAGGGCGAGGCAGTCGTGATCGCGTTCCTGGAAGCGGGCGCAGAGCTCGCGGGCGTCCGACATGCTGGCGAAGGGGCCGAGGCGCACCCGATAGTAGGTGCCCTGCTCGGCGAGGTCGGCTTGCTGGACGAAGATCTCGTGCCCGGACAGCAGGTCCGAGAACTTCTCCTCGACGATCTCCTGCTCGCGCACGGCGGTTTCGGGATTCCGGAACGAAGCGAGCTGGACCACGTAGTCGCCGCCGGCCGGCAGCGCGGCGGTCTGCACCGACTTGGGCGGCTCCGGCTTCGGGGCCGGCACGGGCGCGCGCGCTTCGGGTGCGGCGTTGGTTTCGGGCGCGGCTGCGAGGTCGCTCGCGGCGTCGCTTGCCGCGGCGGTCGCGGCTGCGGCGGCCGGCGCGGTCGGTTCCGGGATCTCGATCGGCTCCGGCGCGCCGGCGTGCGCGGCCTCGCCGGATTCCGCCGATTCGCCCAATTCCGCGGCTTCGGCGGCTTCGGCGGCTTCGGCGAGCTCCTGCATCTCGGTCTCGTCGCTGCGCACCGTCGCCTCGGGTTCGGCGGCGGCCAACTGATCGCTCGCGGCGGGAGCCGCGTCGCTCGTGAGGGCGGTTTCGCCGCTCGCCTCGCCTGACGCGGGCGCCAGGTTTTCCGCGGCCGCCTCGGGCTCGCCGGGAGCGTCGGGACCGCCGGGATCGCCGGCGCCGCTCTCGGTGACCAGAACCGGATCGCTCACCTCGGAGCCCTTGCGCTTCACCCGGAGGCCGATCTCATGGCGTCCGCTGGCCAGCGGATTGTCCGACACGAAGGTCCACAGGCCATAGATGTCGGCGGTGATCGAGCCTAGCGGCTCCCCGTTGTCCAGCACGATCAGCTCGGTGCCCGGGGCCGCCCGGCCCGCCACCACGGCCTTGCCGTCGGGATCGATCCGCATGAAGTCCACGATCGGCGCGCGGTCCTGGGCCGGCGCGGCCGGCTCTTGCGGATCCGGCAGCGTGGCGATCTGCGAGCCGCCGGTTCGATCGGCGACCACGGCGGCCGGCCGGTCCGGGCCGACGCGCGAAGGCTCGTCGAGACCGAAGTTGCTGCCCGCCGGAGCGACGGGCAGGTCCTGCCGGGCGGTCTCGGCGGCCCCGGCCGGGTCTTCGGCCGGGTCTTCGGTCAGGTCTTCGGCGGGCTCTTCGGCGAGATCTTGGGCCAGCGGCTGGGCTTCGAGCGTCGCCGGCGCGTCGAGGCCTTGCGCCTGCTGCGCGGCGTCCTCGTCGCCGCCGAACAGGCCGACGGCGGCAAACATCGCCAAAACCGCGACGCCGCCCGCCGCCCCGATCGCCAGGAGCCGGGGGTTGTCGCGCAGGCGGCTCAGGTTGGCTTCGGCCTCGAGCCAGGCGAGCAGCTTGCCGGCGAGGCCGGACTCCGGCTGCGGCGGGCTCGGGGTCCGGCCCGGGTCGATCGTGTCGTCCACCCTGTCGTCGGCCGTGCCGGCCACCGGCCGGCGCGCCGCCGCGCCGGGGGCCTCGCCCTTGGGCTGGCGCGGGTCCGAGATCCACTCCCGCCCCATCGACGAGGCCGCCGGCTGGGCGCGGGTCGCCGCCTGGGGTTCGGGCCTGCGGGCGCCGGCCAGGTCCTCGAAGGCGAGCGAATCGGGCACGCGCGGCGGGTGGTCGAGCAGATTGGCGGCGGGCGCCGGCGTGGCGCTCTCCGCCGCGCGGCGCTCGGTTCCCTGGGGCGCGCCGATCGTCTCTTTGGACGGCTTGTCGTGCGTAAAGGGGGGCGTCGGGTTTTTCGTGTCGTCGCCGTCTTGGGCGAGCGGGTCTGCGGCCTCGCGGCGCAGCTCCGCGGCGTCCAAATCGTCGGAGTCGCCCATGTCCACCAGATCGCCCAAGTCGCCTAAGTCGCCCGCGTCGCCGCGGTCGCCGTGATCGCGCGGCATGCTCTGGGGCCCCTTCTGGGGCTCTGCGCCGGCCGCGGCCGGCGTTTCCATCGGCCGCCGGATGACCGACCTGGCGCCATAGAGATCGGGCGGCGTATGCACGCCGGAGGGTCGTTTCGCGGACCATGGCTCCGCCGACTTGCCGTCGCCGGCTTCGCTCCGGCTTAGCGGTCGGGCCTCGCCCTTGTCGGCGAGAGGGGGAGGGTCGTGCGGCTGTTTCGGGTCGTCTGCCATCTCAGGCTCCAGTTGCGCTGAAGGCGGATAGCGCCGGGGCGGGCGCGGCAAGGTTGGGCATCAGCGAGAGGCCGGGGGACTGCGGCCGGCGGTTCAGACGGGACTCGAGGTAGGCCCAGAGCTGGGCGATCTCCTCGGTCGACCTGGAGGTGCCGGGCAGCTCCATCACCGTTCGCCCGTCGATCATGCTGCTGGCGAAATCGACCCGCTGATGGACGATCGCCGGCGCGAGCGGGCCGTGCTGCGAGACCAGGGTGATCGCCTCGGCGGTGATGCGCGCGCGCGGCGGCGCCGCGTTCATCACGAAGATCAGAGGCTTGCCGAGATGATCCACCAGTTTCATGGTGGCGCCGATCGCCCGCACGTCATGCGGGCTCGGACGGGTCGGAACGACGACCAGGTCTGCCAGGCCGACCAGCTCGGCGACCGTCGTGGTGAGCGCCGCCGGCGTGTCGATGATCAGCAGCGCCATGCCGTGGGCGCGCAGGCGCTCGATGGCGTCAGGCAGCTCGTCCAGGCCCGCCTTCACGAACTGCGGTCCCGCGGCGGCGCGCAGGTTCCACCAGTCTGCCAGGCTGCCCTGCGGATCGGAGTCGACCAGCGCGACCGGCCCGGCCCCGCTCAGCTCCGCCTGCACGGCGAGATGGCCGGCGAGGGTGGTCTTGCCGGAACCTCCTTTGCGCGAGGCGAGGACGACGATCCGCATGAGTCCTTCCTTTCTTGCCCCCCGCACGCCCACGGAATGGCCGCTACACAATCTCGACGAAGGGGACAAGCAAGTTATGGTCGGACGACCCTGGCATAACTAGATATTCTTATGAAGGGCTTGGACCCTACTATATAAAGTAGGATTTGAAAAGTCCAACCCCAAGTGACGGCACCGCGCGGAGGTTGCGATGCCTTGCCGCGGTGCGCGAATCGGGCCGCTGTTTGGCCGTTATTTGCCGGTATTTTCCGCGCCGCAGGCGCCCATCGCGAGCGCGACCTGCTGGCCGGGATGCCGCTCCAGGCGGCCGGCCAGCTCCAGTTCGAGCAGCGCCTGCTGCAGCGCCGGCAGGGCGAGGCCGCTGCTGCGGGCCAGTTCGTCCACGGTCACGGGGCTCGCGCCGAGCAGGGTCTCGACCGCCGCGCGCGCCGCCGCCGTCTCGGCCGCGTCGGCCGGCGCGACGCCCGCCGGACGGGCCAGGGCGATCGGCGGGCGCGGCGGCTCGCGCAGGGGCGACGCCAAGATGCGGTTCACCACCTCGATCACGTCCTCGGCGCGTTCCACCAGTCCCGCGCCGTCGCGCAGCAGCTTGTTGCAGCCCCGCGCGCGGGGATCCAGCGGCGAGCCGGGCACGGCGAAGACCTCGCGTCCCTGCTCCAGGGCCAGGCGCGCGGTGATCAGCGAGCCGGAGCGCGGCGAGGCCTCGACCACCACCACGCCCAGCGACAGCCCGGAGATCAGGCGGTTGCGCCGGGGAAAGTGGCGCGCCTGGGGGACCGTGCCCGGCGGCATCTCGGACAGCACCAGCCCGCGGGCGACGATGTCCTGGTAGAGGGCTCGGTTCTCCTCCGGGTAGACCACGTCGATGCCGCCGGCGACGACGGCGATCGTGCCGGCGTCCAGGGCGCCCTGGTGGGCCGCCGCGTCGATGCCGCGCGCCAGGCCGGAGACGACGACGAAACCGGCGGCGCCGAGATCGCCGGCAATCCGTTGCGCCAGGCGCCGGCCGTTGGCCGAGGCGTTGCGCGCGCCCACCATGGCGATCGCGGGCGGTTCGAAGAGGTGGCGATGGCCGAGCGCGCTGACCGCCGGCGGCGCGTCCTCGACCGCCGCCAGGAGGGCGGGGTAGCCGGGCTCGCCGATCACCAGCAGCTCGCCGCCGCAGGCCGCCACGGCC
>JAWWCG010000221.1:0-6142 GCA_033720555.1 Kiloniellales bacterium
CCGCCCGGCTACGGCCGGCTGAACGACGCCACCCTGGCGGCCATGAGGACGGCGGCGGCGTGCGAGGGCCTGATCCTCGATCCGGTCTACTCCGGCAAGGCCATGGCCGGGTTCCTCGCGCGTGCGCAAGCCGGCGAGGGCGGCGGGGCCGGTGGAATCGGCGGAGTCGGCGGAATCGGCGGAGTCGGCGGGGCCGGCCGCGCGCTGCTGTTCCTCCACACCGGCGGCGCTCCGGCGACCTTCGCCTATGCCGCGGCCCTGAGCGACGCGCTCGCCTGATCGGTCGCCGGGCGTCCCCGCGCCGCGCGTCTCCCGGTCGAGGACATCCGGGCCGCAGACGGTCGCCGACCTCGCGGCCGTTCTTGCCAGCGACGAGGCCTCCTATATAACAGGGACCGTCATCGACGGCGGCATGGCGATCTAGAGGGCACTCCGGCGGTAGGCAACGAGGAGAGAGACGGCCCCATGTCCCAGGCAGACCTTCGGGCGCGGGTCACCCTCGCCCGGGACACCATCCACAACCCCGACGAGCCCCGGCACTTCATGCGCATCAAGCCGGTCCGGGCGCGGGTGCGGGTGCGGCGCGGCGGGCGCGTGCTGGCCGAGTCTGAGTGCGCGCTGCGGGTGCTCGAGGCGGGGCGCGACCTCTACGATCCCGTGCTCTACCTGCCGGCGGGCGACGTGCGCGCCAGGCTGGCGCCGGCCGAGAAAAAGACCTTCTGTCCGCTGAAGGGCCAGGCCTCCTATCTGGACCTCAAGTCCGACGACGGCCGCGTCGAAGCCGCCGAGATCGCCTGGAGCTACCGCGAAACCCTCGACATCGCCGCCGCCCTCAAGGACCTGATCGCCTTCGACGCCTCCCAGGTGGCGATCGAGGAGCTTCCCCGCGCGGCCGACGACGCCGCGTGAGGCGCGCTTGGCGATGGCAGCGAAGGAGGAGGACGCCGCGATGAACGGCTCGCCGCCCGTGAGCCGCCGCACGGCCCTGAAATACGGCCTCGCCGCCGGCGCCGGCCTCGCCTTGGCGCGGCCCGCTCGCCGCCCGCGCGCCGGCGAGGCGCGGACGCTGCGCCCGCGCCCGGCGCAGACCAGCTTCTTCGGCGCGGCGGGCCCAGAGACCGCCATCTGGGGCTACGACGGCCTAGTTCCGGGCCCGGAGATCCGCGTCCGCCAGGGCGAGCTGTTCCGGGTCGTGGTGGAGAACGGCCTGCCCCAGGAGACCACGGTCCATTGGCACGGGATCCGGCTCCCCCACGCCATGGACGGGGTGCCGGACCTGACTCAGCCGCCGATCCAGCCGGGTAAGCGGTTCCGCTACGAGTTCCGGCTGCCCGACGCCGGGACCTTCTGGTACCACCCGCACGTCCGCAGCAGCGAGCAGCAGGGCCGCGGCCTCTACGGCGTCCTGATCGTCGAGGAGCCCGAGCCGCCGGCCGTCGACCGGGACGTGACCTGGGTGATCGACGACTGGCGCTTGACCGAGGACGGCGCCATCAGCGAGACCTTCGGCCACATGCGCGACCTGAGCCACGGGGGGCGCCTCGGCAACGTGGCGACCCTGAACGGCCGGGACAGCACGGACTTCGCGGTGCGGGCGGGCGAGCGGCTCAGGCTGCGGATCGTCAACACCGCCAACGCCCGCATTTTCGCCCTGCGCTTCGAGCAGCACAGCCCCGTGGTGATCGCCCTCGACGGCCAGCCGACCGCGCCGCACGCGCCGCCCGGCGGCCGCCTGGTGGTGCCGCCGGCGGGCCGGGTCGACGTGATCCTCGACATGGCGGGCGAGCCCGGCGGCCGCTACGCCGTGATCGACGACTACTTCGCCCGACAGAGTTTCCGCTACCTCGAGCTGGCCTACGAAACCGGCGCCCCGCTCCGCGACTCGCCCTTGGACGCCGCGGTCGCGCTGGCGGCCAATCCGATTCCCGAGCCGCGGCTGCGCGAAGCCCAGCGCCACGAGGTCGTGCTCGCCGGCGGCGCCATGGGCGGCATGCGCTCGGCCATTCTCGACGGGCGGGCGCTGGAGATCCGCGACCTGGCCCAGCAGGGCAAGGTCTGGGCCATGAACGGGATCGCGGCGCACCAGACCGTCATGGCGCCGCTGTTCGCCTTCCAGCTCGGCCGCACCCAGGTCATGGCGATCCGCAACGACACGGCGTTCCCGCACCCCATGCACCTGCACGGCCACTCGTTCCGCGTGCTGTCGCGCAACGGCCGGCCGGTCGAGACCGCGCCGTGGCTGGATACCGTGCTGCTGGAGGCCGACGAGCAGGTGGAGGTCGCCTTCGTCGCCGATAATCCGGGGGACTGGCTGTTTCACTGCCACGTCCTGGAGCACATGCAGGCCGGCATGTCGGCCGTGGTGCGGGTCGCCTGAGCCGACAGAACCTCACGGCCGTCATCATCTTGTGCCCCGTCCTCGCTCAAATTCGGCCAGTGCGCGCAAAGGGGTGGACGTTCTTGTGCTGCCCGCCGCCACGACTACTATGGCCGGCGACAGCGCCTAACCGGACCCGGACCCGATGACGATACGCAACCTGGACAAACTCCTGCAGCCCACGTCCGTGGCCGTCGTCGGCGCGTCGAACCGGCCGCTCAGCGTCGGCAACACGGTGATGCGGAACCTGCTGGCCGGCGGCTTCCAGGGCGCCATCATGCCGGTCAATCCGAAATACACGGCGGTCGCCGGCGTGCTCGCCTATCCCGACGTCAAGGACCTGCCGATCGCGCCCGACCTGGCGGTCATCTGCACGCCGGCCGCGACCGTGCCGGAGCTGATCGACGTCCTCGGCCAGCGGGGCACGCGCGCGGCCGTCGTCTTGAGCGCCGGCTTGCGCGAGGCGGTCGACGATTCCGGCGAATCGCTGAGCCTGCGCATGCTGAAGGCGGCGCGGCCGCACATGCTTCGCATCGTCGGCCCCAACTGCCTCGGCATCCTCAGCTCGGCGCGGAGCCTCAACGCGAGCTTCGCCCCCATGGCCAATGGCAAGTGGGGCGCCGACGGCAAGGGCGGCGCCATGGCCAAGGGCAGCATCGCGTTCATCGCCCAGTCCGGCGCGGTCGCCTCGGCGGTGCTCGACTGGTCCGGCCAGCGCGGCATCGGTTTCTCCCACTTCCTGTCGATCGGCGACGCCGCCGACGTGGACGCCGGCGACCTGCTGGACTATCTGGGCAGCGACGCCCAGACGCGCTCGATCCTGCTGTACCTGGAGCAGGTCACCTCGGCGCGCAAGTTCATGTCGGCGGCTCGGGCGGCGGCCCGCAACAAGCCGGTGATCGTGGTCAAGGCCGGCCGCGGCGCCGAGGGCGCCGCCGCCGCGGCCTCGCACACCGGCGCCCTGGCCGGTGCCGACGAGGTCTACGACGCGGCGATTCGCCGCGCCGGCATGCTCAGGGTGACGACCATCCAGGACCTGTTCAACGCCGCCGAGACGCTGGGCCGCAGCCGGCCCAAGGCGGGCGATCCGCTCGCCATCGTCACCAACGGCGGCGGCGCCGGGGTGATGGCGGCCGACGCGCTGGCCGCCCACGGCGGCGCCCTCAGCGAGCTGAGCGAGGAGACCCTGGCGCAGCTCGACGCGGTCTTGCCCGGCAACTGGTCGCGGCGCAATCCGATCGACATCATCGGCGACGCGCCGGTCGAGCGCTACGTCGGCGCCCTGGGGGCGGTTCTCTCGGAGCGAAGCCCCAAGACCGTGCTGATGATCTACGCGCCGACCGCCGTGGTCGACAGCGCCGACATCGCCCGCGCCGTCGTGCCGATCATATCCGGCGCGCCGTACACGGTCCTGACCTGTTGGATGGGCGGCCACGCCGTGGCCGAGGCGCGGGAGATCTGCGCCGCCGGCGGGGTGCCCGCCTTCGACACGCCCGAGGCGGCGGTCGCGGCCCACCTGCAGATGGCCACCTTCCGGCACAATCAGCACGCCCTGATGGAGACCCCGGCGTCGGTCCCGGAGACCTTCTCGGTGAACGCCACGGCGGCGCAGGTGATCATCGACGAGGCGGTCGCCGCCGGCCGGGAGCTGCTCAGCGAGCCCGAGGCCAAGGCCATCCTGTCGGCCTACGGCGTGCCGGTGGTGGAGACCCGCATCGCGCGGGACCCGGACCATGCCCGCAAGCTGGCGCGGGAGATGGGGTTCCCGGTCGCCCTCAAGGTGCTCTCGCCCGACATCAGCCACAAATCCGACGTCGGCGGGGTGGCGCTCGACCTGGAAGACGAGGCCGCCGTCGGCGCCGCGGCCGACGGCATCGCGCGCCGCATGGCGGAGCTGCGCCCCGAGGCCCGGCTGAGCGGCTTCACCGTCCAGAAGATGGCCCGCCGGCCCGGCGCCTTCGAGCTGATCATAGGGGCGCGAGAGGATCCGGTCTTCGGCCCCGTGATCCTGTTCGGCGAGGGCGGCACGGCGGTGGAGATCATCGCCGACCGCGCGGTCGGCCTGCCGCCCTTGAACATGGCGCTGGCCACCGATCTCATTCAGCAGACCCGGATCCACAATCTCCTGAAGGGCTACCGCGACCGGCCCAGCGTCGACCTGGAAGCGATCGCGTCCGGCCTGATCAAGGTCGCCCATCTCGTGACGGATCTGCCGGAGGTCATCGAACTCGACATCAATCCCTTGATCGCGGATGGCGCGGGCGTGCTCGCGCTGGACGCCCGCATCCGCGTGCGCCAGGCCGACGGCACGGGCCCGGAGCGCCTGTCGATCCGGCCCTATCCGAAAGAGCTGGAGGAGACCGCGACCTTGGGCGGGCGGCCGGTCCGGCTCAGGCCGATCCGCCCCGAGGACGAGCCGCAGCACTACGAGTTCCTGTCGCGCCTGACGCCGGAGGATATCCGGTTCCGCTTCTTCTCGTCGGTCCACAATCTGCCGCATTCGCAGATGGCGCGCTTCACCCAGATCGATTTCGAGCGGGAGATGGCCTTCATCGCCACGGCGCCGAACGACGAGGGCGACGCGGAGACCTTGGGCGTCGTCCGCGTGGTCATCGACCCCGACAACGAACGCGCGGAGTTTGCCATCGTGGTGCGCTCGGACCTGAAGGGCCAGGGCCTCGGCGCGGCCCTGTTGGACAAGATGATCGACTACTGCCGCATTCGCGGCACGCGCGAGCTGGTCGGACAGGTCATGGCCCAGAACCGCCCCATGCTGGGCCTGGCGGAAAGCCGCGGCTTCTCCCGCCGCGCGAGCGAGGACCCGGAGACCGTGGAGGTGTCCCTCGAGCTCGGCGTGTGACGCGGCGGGACGACGTCGGGGGCCGGCCGCGAGCAACGGCAGGGCAAGCCGGCGCCGCGCTGCGGGCGCTCGGCTCTGCCCGTGTAACTGCCGGGTCGACGCCTAGTCGTCGTCGCCCTTGTGCTTCTTTCGCCACTGCGCCTTGGCGTCGGCGAACTCGTCCTTGGTGATCTCGCCGTTGCCGTCCGCGTCCGCCTTGGCGAACATGGCCTCGGATCGGACGCTGTATTCCTCGAGGCTAATGGCGCCGTCGCCGTCGGTATCGAGCTTGGCGAAGCGCTCGGCCTGGCGCTCGCTCACCTCGGCCTGCGAGATCACGCCGTCCTGGTTGGTGTCGAGCCGGTCGAACCAGCGATGGGACCTGTCGCTGCCGGCGAACGCCGAGGCCGCGCCCAAAGACACGACGGCCAAGCCGAGAACAAGGCTCCGTTTCATTATCCGTTCTCCATGAAGATTTCGGTCGGGACCGTTCATGGCACTATACGCGCCACTCGCGCACACTATCCCCGCCGGCAGCTCGGCCCGCGGCGCCTCGGCACCCGGCGCCTCAACACCCGGCGCCTCAACACCCGGCGACGCAGGCGCCGGCGCCGTCGAACGCCATGGTCCGGCCGCTCAACGGCAGGTGGACCGGAACCTCGCTGGCCTCGATGAAGGTCGCGGTCCGCGTTCCCGGCCGCACCTCGCCGTTCTGCGTCGCCGCCTCGTTGGCGTGCGAGGCGATGACGGCGGCGGGCTCGACCAGCTCGTTGACGACGAAGGCGGCCTCGCGCGGGCCGGTGGTGAAGGTGTCGCCGATGTTCATGACCGCCAGATCCGCCTCGTAGTACTCGTGCACGACCTCGTCCTGCTCGGCGGTGATGCCGGTATCGCCCGACAGATAGACGACGAGGCCGTTGCTGAAG
>JAWWCG010000222.1:0-6109 GCA_033720555.1 Kiloniellales bacterium
GATCGACCAAGGACGATGCGGCCGATCTCGTCGCCTCGACGGAATCGGGGGCCCGCTCGCCGGCCGGCGCGGTCGGCACGCTGCTCGCCGGCGTCGCGCTGTTCTGGTCCCTGTTCCAGCTCTGGATCGCCTCGCCCCTGCCCTTCATGGTGGCCAACTGGATCCCGGTCCTGAACAACACCCAGAGCCGGTCGATCCACCTGGCGCTGGCGATCTTCCTGGCCTACACCGCCTACCCGGCCCTGAAGCGCTCGCCGCGCGACCGCGTGCCCATTCAGGATTGGGTCTTCGCCCTGGTCGGCGCCTTCTGCGCCGGCTACCTGTTCCTCTTCTACGTCGAGCTGTCCGACCGTCCAGGCCAGCCGACCACCCTGGACCTGGTGGTCAGCGGCGTCGGCATGGTGCTACTGCTGGAGGCGACGCGCCGCGCCCTCGGCCCGCCGCTGATGGTCGTGGCGCTGGTGTTCCTCTGCTACGTCTTCTTCGGCGACAGCAGCTTCATCCCCGAGGTCATCCAGTGGAAGGGCGCGTCCTTCTCCAAGGCCATGTCGCACCAATGGCTGAGCACCGAGGGCGTGTTCGGCATCGCGGTCGGCGTGTCGACCAGCATGGTGTTCCTCTTCGTCCTGTTCGGCGCGCTGCTCGAGAAGGCGGGCGCCGGCAACTACTTCATCCGCGTCGCCTTCGCGCTGCTCGGGCACATGCGCGGCGGGCCCGCCAAGGCGGCCGTCGTGTCGTCGG
Source organism: Kiloniellales bacterium (assembly GCA_033720555.1). Classification (GTDB taxonomy): domain Bacteria; phylum Pseudomonadota; class Alphaproteobacteria; order Kiloniellales; family JAKSDN01; genus CALJXB01. Next base: position 742 of record JAWWCG010000222.1, read on the forward strand.
CCATGACCGGGCTGATCTCCGGCTCGTCGATCGCCAACGTGGTGACCACCGGCACCTTCACGATCCCGCTGATGAAGAAGGTCGGCTTCTCGGCCGAGAAGGCCGGCGCGGTGGAGGTCGCCTCGTCGACCAACGGCCAGTTGACCCCGCCGATCATGGGCGCGGCCGCCTTCCTGATGGTAGAGTTCGTCGGCATCAGCTACGTGGAGGTGATCAAGCACGCCTTCCTGCCGGCGGTCATCTCCTACATCGCCCTGGTCTACATCGTGCACCTGGAGGCGATGAAGGCCGACATGCAGGGCCTGCCCCGGCGCACCCAGACCACCCTGGTGCGCGGCGTCATCAGCTTCCTCATGACGTTCCTCGGGCTGGTGATCCTCGCCGGCGTGGTCTATTTCGGCTTCGGCTGGATCAAGGACGCAGCCGGCAGCGCCACGCCCTACATCGCCGCGGCGCTCCTCTGCGCCGCCTATCTGGCGCTGCTCAAGTACTCGACCCGCTTTCCAGAGCTCGAGGTCACGACCGAGATCACCGAGCTGCCCGAGCCCGGGCCGACCGTCAAGGCGGGCCTCTACTACCTGGTGCCGCTGGTGGTGCTGGTCTGGTGCCTCACCGTGGAGCGCCTGTCGCCGGGCCTGGCGGCCTTCTGGGCGACGACGTTCCTGCTGTTCATCGTGCTCACCCAGCACGCCTTCAAGGGCGTCCTGCGCGGCGAGCCGGACGTCGCCGGCGGCCTGCGCCAGGGCTTCCAGGAATGCTACGACGGCATGGTCGCCGGCGCGCGCAACATGATCGGCATCGGCGTCGCCACGGCGGCCGCCGGCATCATCGTCGGCACCGTCACGCTGACCGGCATCGGCCTGGTGATGGCCGAGTTCGTCGAGTTCGTCTCGGCCGGCAATCTCATGCTGATGCTGATCTTCACCGCGGTGATCAGCCTGATCCTGGGCATGGGCCTGCCAACCACCGCCAACTACATCGTGGTCTCGTCGCTGATGGCGCCGGTGATCGTGACCCTGGGCGCCGAGCAGGGCCTCATCGTGCCGCTGATCGCGGTCCACATGTTCGTCTTCTACTTCGGCATCCTGGCCGACGACACGCCGCCGGTCGGCCTCGGCGCCTTCGCCGCGGCGGCCATCTCGGGCGGCGATCCGATCCGCACCGGCCTGCAGGGCTTCATGTACGACATCAGGACCGCCATCCTGCCGTTCCTCTTCATCTTCAACACCGAGCTCCTGATGATCGGCATCGAGGGGCCGGCGCACCTGACGGTGACCATCGTCACCGCCCTGGCCGCCATGCTGACCTTCGCCGCGGCGACCCAGGGCTTCTTCATCGCCAGGAACCGGATTTGGGAAACCCTGGCCCTGCTAGTGATCGCCTTCACCCTGTTCCGGCCCGGCTTCTGGCTCGACCTGATCGAGCCGCCGTTCCGCATCGACCCGCCGGCGCAGCTTCTCGAGGTGGCGGGCAAGGCCGAGCCCGACGCCAAGATCCGGCTGCTGGTCGAGGGCGAGGACCTGACCACCGGCGACATGGTGGACAAGACCGTCGCCTTGCCGCTCGGGCCGGCCGGCGACGGCGCGGAGCGCCTGATGGAGCATGCCGGCATCGAGGTGCGCGACGAGGACGGTAAGGTGCTGATCGACAACATCACCTTCGGCAGCCCGGCCGAGCAGGCCAAGCTCGACTTCGATTGGGAGATCACCGGCATCGAGGTGCCGGCCGAGCGCATGCCCAAGCAGGTGTTCTACCTCCCGGCCCTCGCCCTCCTGGTCGGCATCTATCTGCTGCAGCGCCGCCGACGCAAGGGCGACGCGGCGGCCGCGCCCACCACTGGCTGATCGAGGAGCCCGGCCATGTACAAGGAGATCTTACTGCCGATCGACCTGAACGACATCGAAAGCCAAGGCAAGGCGGTCGAAACGGCGATCGGCCTGGCGCGCGCCTTCGCGGCGCGCCTGCACGTGCAGACCATCGTGCCGAATTTCGGCCTGCCGCTGGTCTCGAGCTACTTCCCCGCGGATTTCGAGGCCAAGGCCCTGGAGAACGCCAACCGGGCGCTGCACGAGTTCGTCAAACGGACCTTCCCGGACGACGTCACGGTCCAGCACATCGTCGCCCACGGCTCGATCTATCAGGAGATCCTCCACTGCGCGAAGGACATCGGCGCCGACTTGATCGTCATGGCCTCCCACCGGCCGGATCTCGAGGACTACCTGATCGGCCCCAACGCCTCCCGGGTCACGCGGCACGCCGACTGCTCCGTCCTGGTGGTGCGGGACTGAGCCCCTAGCCTGCGCGCCGGCGCCGCTTTCACGGCGCCGCGGCACCTTACGAGATTGTCATCCACCGACTCGGGCGCATCTGCTATAGCGCTCGCGCCATGGGACTCGCATTCGAAAAACCGGCCGCAGCCCCGCCGGCCTTGGCCGCGACGCCGCGCCAGGGGAGCTGGCCGGGGCGGCAACTGGCGCGGCGGCTGGGGCGGCGACTGGGGCGGCGACTGGGGCGGCGACTGGGGCAGTGGCTCGCCGGCGCCGCCGTGGCGCTCAGCCTGGCGCCCGCCGGCCTCGCGCCCACCGGCCTCTGGGCGGCCGACGACTCGCCGATTCTGCCCGGGGTGGTCGAGATCCCGGCCGGACCGTTCATCATGGGCTCCGACCCGGCCGAGCGGGAGGTCGGCTATCAGCTGGACGAGAACGCCTACGGCCACAACCGGACCCGGCTGGGCGGCTGGTACGAGGCCGAGCGCCCGATCGAGATGGTCGAGACCGGCCGCTACGTGATCACCCGAACGCCGATCACCAACCGGCAGTACCAGGCCTTCGTCGCGGCGACCGGCTATCCCGCGCCCGACGTCGATCCCGAGACCTGGGCCGCCTACCGGCTCAACCACCCTTACGAACGCACCCGCCGCTACGCCTGGCAGAACGGCCGGCCGCCGCCCGGGCGCGAGGACCATCCGGTGGTGCTGGTGAGCTACGCCGACGCGCGCGCCTACGCCGAATGGCTGAGCGAGCTGACCGGCCAGACCTGGCGCCTGCCGAGCGAGGCGGAATGGGAGAAGGCCGCCCGCGGCACCGACGGGCGGCGCTTTCCGTGGGGCAATTTCTGGAACCCCAGGGTGCTCAACAGCAACGATGCGGGGCCCTTCGACACCGTGCCGGTCGGCAGCTATGCCAAGGGCGCCAGCCCGTTCGGGATGCTCGACCCGGCCGGCCAGGTGTTCGAATGGACCGCCACCTCGGCCGGCCCGGGCCGCCGGGTCGTCAAGGGCGGGTCGTGGGACGACAAGGGCTGCGGCGTCTGCCGCCCGGCCGCCCGCCACGGCCGCCCGGAGGGGCTGAAGCACATCCTGATCGGCTTTCGCCTGGTGAGCGAGCCGTGATGCGCCGGCGACAACGGCGGGCGCGCCGGTGGCCGCCGGCGGTTGGACCCTGCCCCGTCACGGTGTTTTGATCGCGCCTTGACGCGCCGGTGGTTTTCCTGAGGCTCGACCCGGCTTAGGTGATGGGCGATCGGCGCCGGGGCGCGATCGGCTCCGGGGCACGATCGGCTCCGGGGCCGCGGGACTGCCCGCGTCCCGGACCGCAGAAGGAAGAGGAGCCATGCGCACGGCGGACGTTCTGCAGGACTACCAGATCGCCTCGGCCGTCGACTTCGATGGCTTGGCGAGCGAAGAGCTGGAGGCCATGGCCCTGGCCGGCCAGCAGGTGGTCGAGGTGTACCGGATCCTGGCCAAGACCGGCGACAACGTGGTGGGCGAGCTGCTGCGTGGCACCGACACCTTCTACGAATGGGACCACTACCCGAAAGGCGACGTCTACGACCGCGAGACCCATTCCCAGTACTACTATCACGCCCACGCGGCGGACCAGCGGTTTCCCGGCGAGCACGGCCACTTCCACACCTTCCTCAGGCCGAAGGGCATGCCGCCGGGACTGGCGCCGGCCGACATCCCCGGACGCCCGGTGCCCGAGGACCCCAACGACGAATTGAGCCACCTGATCGCCATCGCCATGACCCCCGCGGGCTTTCCCTTCCGGCTGTTCACGACCAACCGCTGGGTCACCGGCGAATCCTGGTACCGCGCCGAGGACGTGATCGCGCTCCTGGCGTTCTTCAACATCGACCACGCGCGCCCCTCCTGGCCGGCCAACCGCTGGATCACCGCCATGCTCGCCCTGTTCAAGCCGCAGATCGTCGAGCTGGTGCGGGCGCGCGACCGCGCGGTCGCGGCCTGGGCCGAGCTCCACCGCGAGCGCGACGTCTACGAGGACCGCGAGCTGGAGATCGCCTCCTACATGGAAATCGACGTGGAGGCTCAGATCCGCGCCGTCAGCCAGGCGCTCCTGAAGCGCACCTAGGGCTGGCGCGGCGCGGCGGGGCTCAGCACCGGCCGCAGGGGTCGGTCGGCAGGCCGCGGGCGAGCCAGCCCGGGCCGTCCGGACTGCCCAGCATGCCCTCGCGGACGTTGTAGATCTCGCTGTAGCCGGCCTCGGCCAGGGCCGCGGAGGCGAGGGTCGAGCGGTTGCCGCGGGCGCAGATGAGGGCGATCGGCCGCTCGCGGTCCGCGCCCAAGGCCTCGTTCATCTCTTCGAGAAAGCCGATCAGGCCGTCGGGCTGGTGGATGGTCACCAGCCGGGCGCCCGCCGGAACCCCGGTCTGCCGCCACTCCTGGGGCGAGCGCACGTCGATCAGGACCAGTCCCCGGTCGGCGGCGAGCCGCATCGCCCGGTCGGCGGCGATCACCTCGGCGCCTGCCCGATGGGCGGTCTTCCGGCTGGTCTCCTGGGCGGCCGCCGGCGGCCCGAGCGCCGGCGTCAGGACTAGGGCGAGGGCCGAGGACGAGGCCAGGGCAAGAGCCAGCGCCAACGACGCGGGGACGCCGCCGCGGCGTCGCCCCCCGCGCCGCGCGCGGGAGTCGCTTGCCTGCACCAGCGTCCCACCCCCAAGACTCCAGCCAAGAGTTATGGGCCGACCTTAGGCGCAAGCGCCGCGGCCGTCCAGCGGGCCCGCCCCGGCGGCCTCGCTGGCTTGCCCCGAGCGGTTGCCCCGAGCGGTTGCATCGCCCGTCGCGAGCGCGTATAACCGCCGCCGCCGGGGAGTAGCTCAGCCTGGTAGAGCACTACGTTCGGGACGTAGGGGCCGGAGGTTCGAATCCTCTCTCCCCGACCAGGTTTTTCAAGGACTTAGCTGCAAGCCATCGATTTCCAAGAAATTAACCCCACCTCATCCCCACTGAAATCTTTTAGCTCACCACATTTGGGGTCATAGATGGTTTGGGCTTGCTCTGTCTCCCTTCAGCTAAGAATTAGTCGCTCGAATTGAATCTCACGAACCCAATCGAATGGCCGAGAACGAC
>JAWWCG010000223.1:0-6103 GCA_033720555.1 Kiloniellales bacterium
GGTGGGGTCGTGACGGAACGAAAGAATAGCTTCACCTATCAGGAACTTGTCGAGTGCGCCCATGGCAAGCTGTTCGGCCCGGGCAACGCTCGATTGCCATTGCCGCCCATGTTGATGGTCGACCGCATCGCGAAGATCTCGGCCGAGGGCGGCACCCATGGCAAGGGCGAGATCATCGCCGAGCTCGATATCAAGCCGGGTCTGTGGTTCTTCGACTGCCATTTCGAGAACGACCCCGTGATGCCGGGCTGCCTCGGCCTCGACGCGCTCTGGCAGCTCGTCGGGTTCTTCCTCGGCTGGATGGGCGCCCCGGGACGCGGGCGCGCGCTCGGCGTCAGCGAGGTCAAGTTCACCGGCGAGGTCCTGCCGACCGCCAGAAAGGTCGTCTACCACTTGAACCTGAAGCGAGTCGTGATGCGCAAACTGGTCCTGGGAATCGCCGACGGCATTATGAAGGTGGACGGTCAGACCGTTTACGAGGCCAAGGATTTGAAAGTTGGCCTGTTCACGGCCTCTGAAGCGGCTTAAGGTCCGGCTATGAGGCGGGTGGTCGTCACGGGCCTGGGGATCATCTCCAGCATCGGCAACAACAAGGACGAGGTTGTTCAGTCCCTCAAGACCGGGCGCTCCGGCATCACCTACTGCCCGGAGTACGAGGAGCTCGGCTTCCGCTCCCACGTCCACGGCTCGATCAAGCTGAACATCGAGGACGTCATGGACCGAAAGCTGCGCCGCTTCATGGGCGACGGCGCGGCCTACAACTATCTGGCCATGGGCCAGGCGATCGAGGATTCCGGCCTGAGCGATCGCGACGTGTCGAACGAGCGCACGGGCATCATCATGGGCTCCGGCGGCCCGTCGACCCAGAATATGCTGCAGGCCTTCGACACGCTGCGCGAAAAGGGCGCGCGCCGGGTCGGCCCCTTCATGGTGCCGCGGACCATGTCGAACACCAACACCGCGACGCTCGCCGTGCCCTACAAGATCAAGGGGGCGAACTACACCATCACCTCGGCCTGCGCGACCAGCGCCCATTGCATCGGCCACGGCGCCGAGCTGATCCAATGGGACAAGCAGGACATCGTCTTCGCCGGCGGCGGCGAGGAGCTGCACTGGACCATCACCGTGCTGTTCGACGCCATGCCGGCCTTGTCGACCCGCTACAACGACCAGCCCACCAAGGCCTCGCGGGCCTTCGACACCGGCCGCGACGGCTTCATCATCTCCGGCGGCGGCGGGGTCGTGGTGCTCGAGGAGCTGGAGCACGCCAGGGCGCGCGGCGCCAAGATCTACGCCGAACTGGTCGGCTACGGCGCCACCTCGGACGGCTACGACATGGTGCAGCCCTCGGGCGAGGGCGCGGTGCGGTGCATGCGGATGGCGCTTAAGGGCATCGGCAACACGCCAGTCGACTACGTCAACGCCCACGGCACCAGCACCCCGATCGGCGACGCCATCGAGCTGAAAGGCCTCAAGGAGGTGTTCGGCGCGTCGATCCCGCGGATCAATTCCACCAAGTCGCTGACCGGCCACGCCTTGGGCGCGGCCGGCGCCAACGAGGCCATCTACTCCATCCTGATGATGGAGAATGACTTCGTCTGCGCGTCGGCCAACATCGAGGACCTGGATCCCGAGGCCGAAGGCATGCCCATCGTCCGCGAGTGCCAGGACGACGTTCAACTCAACTGCGTGATCTCGAACTCCTTCGGATTCGGCGGCACCAACGCCACACTCGCGTTCAAACGCTACGAGTCGTAACCCGGGGCCGGACGGCGGAAACCTCTATGGAGAAACCCAGCCTCCTAGGCGTGCCAGACCCCAACGGCGAAACCGAAACGCGCCGCGGCGAAGCCGCCGAGCCGCTGATGGCGGGCAAGCGCGGGCTGGTCATGGGCGTGGCCAACGAGCGCTCGATCGCCTGGGGCATAGCGCGGGCGCTGCACGCTCAGGGCGCGGCCTTGGCCTTCAGCTATCAAGGCGAAGCCTTCGAGCGGCGGGTCAAGCCGCTCGCCCAATCCCTCGGCGCCGAGTTCACCCGGCCCTGCGACGCGGACAAGGCGGACGATCTCGAATCCCTGTTCGAGGACCTGAACGATCACTGGGGCGGGCTCGATTTCGTGGTCCACGCGATCGCCTTCTCCAACAAGGACCAGCTCAAGGGGCGCTATCTCGACACGACGCGGGACAACTTCGCCCGGACGCTCGCCATCTCCTGCTACTCCTTCACGGCGATCGCGCGCCTGGCGGCGCCGCTCATGGCGAACGGGGGCTCGCTGCTGACGCTGACCTACCTCGGGGCGAGCCGGGTGACGCCGAACTACAACGTCATGGGCGTGGCCAAGGCGGCGCTGGAGGCCAGCGTGCGCTATCTCGCCGTCGACCTCGGCCCCCAGGGAATCCGGGTCAACGCCATCTCGGCCGGCCCCATGCGCACGCTGGCCGGCTCGGCCATCGCCGACGCCCGCTTCGTGTTTCGCTGGAGCCAGCAGCACGCGCCGCTGCAGCGCAACGTCGAACTGGAGGACGTGGGCAACGCCGGGCTCTACCTGCTGTCCGATCTTGCGGCCGGGGTCACCGGCACCGTGCATCACGTGGACGCCGGCTACAATCTGGTCGGCATTCCCTCGCCCAGCCGGATCGACCCCCAGGACCTGCCCTAGGCGGCGGCGAATCCGCTTGAGGGAGCGCCACCCATGAGCGACCCGCGGATCGAGATCCATGCCGGCGACATCACCAAGCTGGACGTCGGCGCCATCGTCAACGCCGCCAACGACCGCCTCGCGCCCGGCGGCGGCGTGTGCGGCGCGATCCACCGGGCCGCGGGCCCGGAGCTCGCCCGCGAATGCGCGCGAATCGGCCATTGCCCGACCGGCGAGGCGCGGATCACCGGCGGCTACGCCCTGCCGGCCAAGCACGTCATCCACGCCGTCGGCCCGGTCTGGCGCGGCGGTGCTGCCGGCGAGGCCGAGCAGCTCGCCGGCTGCTATCGCATGAGCCTCGAGCTGGCCAAGGACGCCGGGGTCGCCAGCATCGCCTTTCCCGCCATCTCGACCGGGATCTTCGGCTATCCGATCGACCAGGCGACGCGCGTCGCCGTCGAAACGGTGGGCGCCTGGCTCGCCCAAGACGACGCCATGGAGCGGGTGATCTTCTGCGTCTTCGGCGCCGAGGTGGAGGACGCCTACCGCGAGGCCCTGGGCCGCTAGAAGCTTTCCATTATCACGGAACCGGCCCGCGCCCCCGCCCAGCCACCCCAAGCGTACGATGGCGTGGGTGGCCGGGCGGGGGTGCGGGCCGGTGCGATTCCACGCGCGTGGAAAATGCGCTAGCCAGCGGCGGGCCTCGGCGAGCCAAGCCTCAGGGCAGCGTCGTTTCGGTGATCGAGTCGTAGGCGGCCAGCGCCGCGACCGTGACCAGGTCGTTCACCGTGGTGCCCAGCGGCACGATCTGCGCCGGCTTCGACATGCCGATCAAGAGCGGCCCGATGGCATGGCCGCCGCCCAGTTTCTGCAGCAGCTTGGCCGAGATGTTGGCGGTGTGCAGCGCCGGCATGATCAGGACGTTGGCCGGGCCGGACAAGCGGCAGAAGGGGTAGAGCTGCCGCATCAGCTCGCCGTCGAGCGCGACGTTGGCCTGCATCTCGCCGTCGTATTCGAAGTCCACCACCCGCGAATCGAGCACCGCCACCGCATCGCGGACGCGCCTGGCCTTCTCGCGCATGGGGTTGCCGAAGTTGGAGAAGCTGAGCAGCGCGACCCGGGGCTCGTGACCCATGGCGCGCGCCTGGGCGGCGCTTTGGATCGCGATGTCGGCGAGCTGCTCCGGGTCCGGCAGTTCGTGAACCGTGGTGTCGGCGAGAAACACCGTGCGCCCGCGCGCCAGGATGATCGACAGCCCGAAGGCGCGGTGGCCCTCCTTCGGGTCCAGGGCGCGCAGGATGTCCTCGAAGGCGACGCTGAAGCTGCGGGTCAGGCCGGTGACCATGGCGTCGGCGTGGCCCAGCGCGACCATGCAGGCGGCGAAGACGTTGCGGTTCAGGTTCACCATGCGCTGGCAGTCGCGGTAGAGGCTTCCCTTGCGCTGCAGCCGCTTGAAGAGATAGTCGGTGTAGGCGACGTTGTGGCTCGAGACGCGGGCGTTGTGCACCTCGAGCGCGTCGCTCTCCAAGCCCATGGAGTCCAGCACCTTGCGCACCTGGTCTTCGCGGCCGACCAGCAGCGGCGTGCCGTAGCCGGCGCCGCGAAACGCCAGCGCCGCGCGGATCGACTGCGGTTCCTCGCCCTCCGCGAAGACGACGCGCCGCGGCTTGGCGCGGACCTGCTCGAAGAGGTTCTGCAGGCTGGCGGCGGTGGGATCGAGCCGCGCCAGAAGCTGCTTCTCGTAGGCCTCCATGTCCTCGACCGGGCGCCGGGCGACGCCGCTCTTCATCGCCGCCGCCGCCACCGCCTTCGGCACCGCCACGATCAGGCGCGGATCGAACGGCGCGGGAATGATGTACTCACGCCCATAGCGCAGGCGCTGGCCGGCATAGGCGCGCGCGACCTCGTCGGGCACGTCCTCGCGCGCCAGCGCCGCCAGCGCCTCGGCGGCGGCGATCTTCATGTCCATGTTGATGGTCGAGGCGCGCACGTCGAGGGCGCCGCGGAAGATATAGGGAAAGCCGAGGACGTTGTTGATCTGATTGCCGTAGTCCGAACGCCCGGTGGCCATGATGGCGTCGTCGCGCACCTCGGCCACCTCCTCCGGGGTGATCTCCGGATCGGGGTTCGCCATGGCGAAGATGATCGGCCGCTCGGCCATGGCGGCCACCATGTCCTTGGTGACCGCGCCCTTGGCGGACAGGCCGAAGAAGACATCGGCGCCGACCATCGCCTCGGCCAGGGTGCGCGCCTCGGTGGGCACCGCGTGGGCGCTCTTCCACTGGTTCATGCCCTCCTTGCGCTCGCGGTGGATCACGCCGCGGGTGTCGCACAGGACGACCCGCTCCGGCGCCAGGCCGATCGCTTTCACCAGTTCCGCGCAGGCGATGCCGGCCGCCCCGGCGCCGTTGATCACCATGCGGACCTCGCCGGCCTCGCGCCCGGTCAGGTCGAGGGCGTTCAGCAGGCCGGCCACGGCGATGATGGCGGTGCCGTGCTGGTCGTCGTGGAACACCGGGATGTCGAGCAGTTCCTTGAGGCGCTGCTCGATGATGAAACACTCCGGCGCCTTGATGTCCTCGAGGTTGACGCCGCCGAACGAGGCGCCGAGGAAGCGCACGCAGTTGACGAACTCGTCGACGTCCTCGGTGTCGACCTCCAGGTCGAAGCCGTCGACGTCGGCGAAGCGCTTGAACAGGACCGCCTTGCCCTCCATCACCGGCTTGGCGGCCAGCGCGCCCAGGTTGCCGAGCCCGAGCACCGCCGTGCCGTTGCTGACCACGGCGACCAAATTGCCCTTGGCGGTGTAGTCGTAGGCGGTGCTGGGGTCGGCGTGAATCCGCTCGCAGGGAATCGCGACGCCCGGCGAATAGGCCAGCGTCAGGTCGCGCTGGGTGGTCAGGGGCTTTGTGGCCTGGATCTCGAGCTTGCCCGGTCGCCCGCCGGCGTGGAGGTTGAGGGCTTCTTCCTCGGTGATGTTGGGCCGCTGGCCGTTGGTCCCAGGTCTCTTGCTCATGATCGCCTGTCTTCCCCAGTGCCCTTAGCCCGGTGCCCTCGGCCCGGCGCCCTCGGGCGGTGTCGGAGATGTCGCTCGGCCTCGCCACGCGCCCCGGCCGGGCGCCGGCGCGCGCGGGTCAGTCCGCGTCGTCGCGCCGGTGGAGATGAACGTCCCGCGCGCCGTGCCGCGTCATTATGTCGCGCGCGAGGCTCTGGCGCTCGGCGCTCTCGGCCCGCACCCACAGCAGCACGGCGCCGTGTTCCAGCGCCCGGGCGAACTCCTCGGTATGGGGTGTCGCCTTGATGTCGTCGAGCAGCTCGCGCAGGGCGTAGCCCGTGATACCGGCGGCCACCAGCCCGGAGACCGCCACGCCGACCGGCCCGGAGGCGATCATGATCAGGCCCGCGGCGGTCAAGGGTCCGATGTATTTCACCTCGCCGACCAGGCCGGCCATGGCCTCGCCCCA
>JAWWCG010000224.1:0-6092 GCA_033720555.1 Kiloniellales bacterium
AAGCGCTCGATCACCCTGGACACCAAGAGCGACGGCGGCAAGGCGGTCCTGGAGAAGCTGATCAAGGCCTGCGACGTGCTGGTCGAGAACTTCGCGCCCGGCGCGATCGACCGCATGGGCTTTCCCTGGCCGAAGATCCAGGAGCTCAACCCGCGGATGATCTACGCCTCGGTCAAGGGCTTCGGGCCGGGCCCCTACGAGGACTGCAAGGTCTACGAGAACGTCGCCCAGTGCACCGGCGGCTCGGCCTCGACCACCGGCTTCGACGACGGTCCGCCGCTGGTGACCGGCTCCCAGATCGGCGATTCCGGCACCGGCCTGCACCTGGCGCTCGGCATCGTGACCGCGCTGTTCCATCGCGAGACGACCGGCCGCGGCCAGCGGGTCCTGGCCGCCATGCAGGACGGCGTCCTGAACCTGGCGCGGGTCAAGCTGCGCGACCAGCAGCGCCTCAAGCACGGGCCGCTCAAGGAATACCCGCAGTACCCCAACGGGACCTTCACCGACGAATGCCCGCGCTCCGGCAACGCCTCGGGCGGCGGCCAGCCGGGCTGGGCGGTGAAGACCAAGGGCGGCGGCGCCAACGACTACATCTACGTCATCATCCAGCCCCCGGGCTGGGCCGAGTACATGAAGCTCTGCGGCCGCGAGGAGCTGATCGATGATCCGGAATGGGCGACGCCCGAGGCCCGGCTGCCCAAGCTCGACCAGTGCTTCGGGATCATCGAGGAATGGACCATGACCAAGGACAAGTTCGAGGTCATGGAGATCCTGAACGAGCGCAACGTGCCCTGCGGCCCGATCCTCTCGATGAAGGAGCTGGCCGAGGAGCCCTCGCTGCGGGCCACCGGCACCGTCGTGGAGGTTGACCATCCGACCCGCGGCAAGTACCTCACCGTGGGCCAGCCGATCAAGCTGTCGGACTCGCCGGCCGAGGTGAAGCGCTCGCCCCTGCTCGGCGAGCACACCGAGGAGATCCTGAGCGAGGTGCTCGGCCTCTCGCAGGACGAGATCGAGGCGACCTGGGCCTCGGGGGCGCTCGGCCAGAGGACGTCGGCCGCGGCCGCGTGAGCGGCCGGCGCGCGCCGGGCCGTATCGGTAGGCCTCATCGGTCGGCCGCATCGGTTCGCGCCGGCGGCGGCCGGGGGGCGCGAGACAAGCAAGGCGGCCCGAAGCGGGCGCAGGAGAGGGAGGTTTCGCATGCGCATTGTCGTCCACGGACAGCAGGCCTTCGGCCGGGCGGTCCTCGAGCGGCTGCTGGAACGAGGCGACGAGGTGGTCGGCGTGTTCTGCGCGCCCGATCGCGAGGGCCGGCCCGACGACCCGCTGAAGGAACTGGCGGTGGAAAAGGGCCTGACGCTGCATCAGCCGGCGTCCTGGAAAACCGAGGAGGCGGCGGCCCTCATGGCGTCCTTCGCGCCGGACCTCTGCGTCATGGCCTATGTCACCCTCTTCGTGCCGCAGCCGGTGCTCGACGCGCCGAAGCTCGGCACCATCCAGTACCACCCCTCGCTCTTGCCCAGGCACCGCGGGCCGAGCTCGATCAACTGGCCGATCATCCAGGGCGAGACCAAGACGGGCCTGACCATCTTCTGGCCGGACGAGGGCCTCGACGAGGGTCCGGTCCTGCTTCAGAAGGAGGTCGAGATCGGCCCCGACGACACCCTCGGCAGCCTCTATTTCAACCATCTGTTTCCCATGGGCGTGGACGCCATGCTCGAGGCGGTCGACCTGGTGCGCGACGGCAAGGCGCCGCGCATCGCGCAGGATCACAGCCAGGCGACCTACGAAAGCTGGTGCCGCAAGGCGGACGCGGAGATTGACTGGTCGAAACCGCAGCGCGAGGTCTACAACCTGGTGCGCGGCACCAATCCGCAGCCGGGCGCCTGGACCACCGTCGCCGGCAAGGAGCTGAAGATCTTCGACAGCAGCCCGGTCGAGGCGGGCGGCGCGCCGGGCGAAGTCGTCGAGGTCTCCGAGGAAAGCTTCACGGTGGCTTGCGGCGACGGCGGCCTCGCGGTAAAGCGCGTGCGGCCGCACGACGGCGGCAAGATGTCGGCGGGCGACTACCTGTCGGGCGGCGCGCTCGGCCCCGGCACCCGGCTCGGCTCCTGAGCTGGGCGAAGCGCGGGCGGACAGGACGGGCAGCGCGGCGGGTAATTAGAGCAGTACTGGATCAGATTGAACCACGCTGACGGTGCGATTTTGACCGGACGTTAGGAGCGAGGACGATGGACATGCCAAAGCATATTCGAGGACGAGCGACGCGACGTCCGGCCAAAAGCGCCCGTCCCCGAGGGGTTGGCCTGGGCTGGCGCTCCGCGTCGTTGCGGGGCTCGCCCGATGTCCCGGCATCGCGCTTCGCCCCGCGCCTAGCGGCCCATCCAGCCCAGAGCCAACAGCGTTGATTCAATCTGATCGAGTACTGCTCTAGGCAGGGAACACGGCGAATGACACGGGGGGCTCATCCGGCGGCCTGAAGCAGCCAAGCGGCCGGCGGGCTCAAGTTCAATCCTTTCACACTGGATCGAGGATCATGGCGAAGAGTGACATCGAGATCGCGCGGTCGGCGGACATGCGGCCAATCCAGGAGATTGCCGGCAAGCTCGAGATTCCGGCGGATGCGATATCGCCCTACGGGCATTACAAGGCCAAGGTGACGCTGGACTACCTGGACTCGCTGTCCGACCGGCCGGACGGCAAGCTGATCCTGGTGACGGCGATCACGCCGACGCCGGCGGGCGAGGGCAAGACAACGACCTCGGTCGGGCTGAACGACGGCTTGAACCGGATCGGCAAGAAGGCGGTGGTGTGCCTGCGCGAGCCGTCCCTGGGCCCCTGTTTCGGCATCAAGGGCGGCGCGGCCGGCGGCGGCTACGCCCAGGTGGTGCCGATGGAGGACATCAACCTCCACTTCACCGGCGACTTCCACGCCATCAGCACGGCCCACAACCTGCTCTCCGCCCTGATCGACAACCACATCTACTGGGGCAACGAGCTCGGCTTCGACAACCGGCGCATCACCTGGCGCCGGGTGCTCGACATGAACGACCGCGCCCTCAGGTCGATCGTCAACTCGCTCGGCGGCATCGCCAACGGCTTCGCCCGGGAGGACGGCTTCGACATCACGGTGGCCTCGGAGGTGATGGCGATCTTCTGCTTGGCGCGCGACCACAAGGACCTGGCCGAGCGCCTGGGCCGGATCATCGTCGGCTACACCCGCGACCGCGAGGCGATCCACGCCCGCGACCTCAAGGCCGAGGGGCCGATGAGCGTGCTGCTGCGCGACGCGCTCTCGCCCAACCTGGTGCAGACCCTGGAGAACAATCCGGCCTTCATCCACGGCGGTCCCTTCGCCAACATCGCCCATGGCTGCAACTCGGTGATCGCGACCAAGTCGGCCTTGAAGCTGGCGGACTACGTGGTGACCGAGGCGGGCTTCGGGGCCGACCTGGGCGCGGAAAAGTTCTTCGACATCAAGTGCCGCAAGGCCGGGCTCAAGCCGAACGCGGCGGTGATCGTCGCCACGGTCCGGGCGCTCAAGATGCACGGCGGCGTGGCCAAGGCGGACCTGGGCTCGGAGGACGTCGCCGCGGTCAAGAAGGGCGCGGCCAACCTGGCGCGTCACATCCGCAACGTGAAGTCCTTCGGCGTGCCGGCGGTGGTCGCGGTCAACCAGTTCTCGGGCGACACCCAGGCGGAGCTCGAGGCGGTGCAGGCGGTGGCGGCGGAGCTGGGCGCCAAGGCGATCCTGTGCAGCCACTGGGCGGACGGCGGCGCCGGCACCGAGACGCTGGCCCAACACGTGGTGGACCTGGTCGAGAGCGGGGTCGACCAATACGCGCCGCTCTACGACGACGAGCTGGGCCTGTGGGAGAAGGTCAAGACCATCGCGGTCAAGATCTACGGCGCCGACGACATCATCGCCGACAAGAAGGTCCGCCAGCAGATCGCCGACTACGAGGCGGCGGGCTACGGCGACCTGCCGGTGTGCATGGCCAAGACCCAGTACAGCTTCTCCACCGATCCGAACCTCAAGGGCGCGCCGTCGGGTCACGTCGTGCCGGTCCGCGAGGTGCGCCTGTCGGCCGGGGCCGGCTTCCTGGTGGTGATCTGCGGCGAGATCATGACCATGCCGGGCCTGCCGAGGGTCCCGGCCGCCAACAACATCTTCCTCAACCCGGACGGCCTGATCGAGGGGCTGTTCTAGCGCCGCGGCGGCGCGTCGCGGTGGGCTGCACGTAGCGGCGCCCCGGCAAACGATGCTCAGATCCGGCCTGACCCTGCTCGACGGCGGCATGGGCCGCGAGCTGCAGCGCCGCGGCTTGGCGGCGGTGAGGGGCACCTGGTCCGCCGAGGCGCTGCTCGAGCAGCCCTCGGTGGTGCAGGCCATCCACCAGGACTTCATCGCCGCCGGGGCCGAGGTCGTCACCACCAGCAACTATGCCGTCGTGCCGTTCATGCTGGCGCGCGGCGGCCTCGAGCACCGCATGGACGAGATGCTGGCGGCCGCGCTCCGCCTGGCCCAGGCGGCGCGCGCGGCGGCCGGCCGCCCGCAGGTGCGCATCGCCGGCTGCCTGCCGCCGCTCGCCCAATCCTACCGCCCCGAGCTGGTCGGGCCGCCGGAGGAGATCGAGCCCCTCTACCGGCGCATCGCCGGGGCGCTGGCCCCGGGCGTCGATCTTTTCCTCTGCGAGACCCTGTCGAGCGGCGCCGAGGCGCGCTCGGCCGCCAAGGCGGCCGGCGCCTTCGGCAAGCCGGTCTGGGTCGCCTGGACGCTCGCCGACGAGGCGAACGGCCGGCTGCGCAGCGGCGAGAGTCCCGGCGAGGCGGTGGCGGCCCTCGACGGCCTCCCGGTGGACGCCGTGCTGTTCAACTGCTGCACGCCCGAGGCGCTGTCCGCCGCCCTGCCGGCGTTGCGCGCGGCCACGTCGGTGCGCGTCGGCGCCTACGCCAACGCGCTGCCCGGCTTCAAGGCCGACTACGTGATCGGCGCGCAAGAGGGCGAGGGGGGCGAGACGCCGGCGCGCGGCGACCTCGGTCCCTCCGCCTATCTCCGCTTCGCCCGCGACTGGCGGGCCATGGGCGCGGACATCGTCGGCGGCTGTTGCGGCATCGGCCCGGACCACATCGCCGAGCTGCGCCGCGGCCTGTCCTGAGCTGCGCCGGAAGGGCGGCGCGCGCCGCGCACGATTTTTCGCTTATCGCCTGGGCCGACTCGGCATGGCTTTGCCATAGTGCGGTCATATTCGGGGTCGTGGGCGCGTCTGCATGAGGAGGGCTGCGATGTCCGGCAAGATCATCGCCATCGGCAATTTGAAGGGCGGCACCGGCAAGACCACGATCGCGGTCAACCTCTGCGGCGCGCTCGCCAACGGCGCCGGTCATCCGGTGGCCTTGGTGGACGCGGACAAGCAGGCGAGCGCCTCGGCCTGGTTGTCGCAGGCCGGCGAGGACGGCCTGAGCTGTCACGTCCTGCCGCTCGAGAGCACCGGCAACGCCCAACGTTGGCTCTCGCGGATCCGCGACCTCGCCAAGGACAACGACTACGTCCTGATCGATCTGCCGGCCGACATCGGGCCGGCGACCCAGGCGGCCATGGCCGGCGCCGACCTCGTCGTCGTGCCGGTCACGCCCTCGCCGCTCGATTTTCACGCCGCGGCGCAGGTGATCAAGTTGCTGCGCGGGGTCCGCGAGTCCCGCCCCAACGGCCATCCGGCCTGCCTGCTGGTCGGCTCGAAGGTTGACCGGCGCACGGCGGTGGGCCGCGGCATCGAGATCGCCCTCAAGGAGTTCAAGGAGCCGGTCGGCCCGAGCGTTTGCCAGCGCACCGCCTTCGTCAGCGCCGCCGTGCGCGGCCGCTGGGTCGGCGCCTACGCCGACGAGGGCCCGGCCCGCGAGGAGATCGCCGCCCTCGCCAGCCGGGTGAAGCGCGCGGCGCGTTAGCCCGGAGCGGCGACGCGCCGACCGTTCGCCCACCCTGAAACATTTGAAACACGGAACGCGGCGCCGCGATATCCGCGTGAAACCTGCGCGTCGTATTGGTCCGGGCGCGGCGGGGCCGGCGCCGTCTTGCGGCCGCCGGCCGCGCG
>JAWWCG010000225.1:0-6082 GCA_033720555.1 Kiloniellales bacterium
ACGAAGGCCGCGAACCAGGCCGCGAGGTCGCGCTCGAGCGTCTCGGCGCTCTCGCCGGTCTCTGCGCCCCACCGCCGCGCGATCTCCGCAAGGCTCAGCCAGTCCTGCTCCGACATCGCCCGCTCCGAGCGCTCACCGCGCCCGGCCGCGCGGCGGAGCCAAGAGGCGGCGCCGCAGCCCCCGCAACTGCCGTAACCGCGCCCGGGCGAGCCTGGCGGCCCTGGTCGAATCTCGAAAGGATAAGCCCCACACGCTCAATACAATCCAAAACATCGCGCCGAAATTCGCGCCAAAATTCGCAGCGAGGTCGCTAAATTCGATCCATGTCGAATCGGTGCTTGAAATAAAGCACAGTAACGACCGCCGATTTATTTGCCCCATCGGGACCGTATTTAGTTTAACGGCTGGACGTAATTTTTGGAACCGTAAAGTCCAGGACCGGGCGCTCTGCGACACGCCGCGGCGCCCGGGAAGATCGAAACGGGGAGTTCGAAACGGCGGGGTCGAAACGGCGGGGTCGAAACGGCGGGGTCAACCAGGTCTTAACGCGGCGCCCCTAGGCTGGCGGTCGGGTCACTTGGGCAAACCCACGGCAGAGGCTGAGCGATGGCCGATCCGGCGGCCGCCGAGCGCAGCAGCGAGGAGCCGCCCGGCCCGCCGCGACGGCGGCCCGGACAGAGCCATGCAAAGGCCTGCATTGCGCCATACTTATATCGTTATTGTAGTGCCTTATAAATAATTCTTTAGTTTATATGCCAACCAGTGACGCCGTCCGGGCCAAGCCGCCGGGCGGACAAGGAGTACGCCATGAGCGCGGTCGATTTGAGCACGCCGGTCCTCATCGTCGACGACTACCAGACCATGCTTCGCACCATGGGCAAGCTGATGAAGAAACTCGGGTTCGAGAACATCGACGAAGCCAACGATGGGCAGGAGGCGCTCGACAAGCTGTGCCGCCGGCCTTACGGCTTGGTCATTTCGGGTGCCCAGATGAAGCCCATGAGCGGCCTCGACCTGGTGCGCCAGATGCGGGCCAACGCGCGCCTCGATCAGGTGCGCGTGGTCATGGTCTCGGCGGAGAACGGCGACGAGAACAGGTCCGCGGCCAAGCAGGCGGGGGTCAGCGAGTACATGGTGAAGCCGTTCGGCGCCTCGGCGCTGAAAGACGCGCTGATCGCCGTTCTGGGCCGGGTCTGAGGCGACGCGGCGGCGCGTCTCCGCCGCCGAGTCGCGCGACTCGGCGCACGGGTACGCCCCCGGCGCGCCTCCGGCGCTTCCCGCAGGCCCCCTCGTAGAGGCCGCGAGAGAGGCCGCTCGCCGAGTCCTCGGCCACTGCTGACAAGGCGTCGAAAAGCCGAGAAAACCTTGGCTTGCGGCGGCGAGCCGCGGCGCCGGGAAGGCGGCGAGCGGCGCCGCCGGGACGGCGCGGCGCCGAGGCCCGATTTGACCGCCGGCCGGCACCTGGACTACCTAGCATTCCGAATCGAGCCAGCGAGTCTGCGCTGAGCCCTGCGCCGCGGGCGGCGCGTTCGGGCGCCGCGCGGGCGCCCTGGCCGTCGCCGCACCGGCCCTAGCGACACCGGGCGTACCGAGACCGGGCGCGACCGGCACGGCGATAGATGTCGTGGTGCGGCGCTTTGCCGCGGAGGGACCTTGATGGACCTGTTGCCACGTGCGCGCCGGCGGCTGGCCTGCGCCGCCTTCCTGATCTTCGCGGCTGTTCCGGCACTTGGGGCCGAGCGGGTCAGCGTGACCGGCGAGGTCGCGGGCGGCGGCGGGCGCTTGGAGTTCGTCTGGCCGCAGCCGGTCCAGTACGACGCCCGAATCGTGTTCGGCCGGCTCCTGGTGCGGTTCTCCCAAGCCGGCGACTTCGACTTCTCCGCCCTTCGCGACGCCATGCCGCAGTTGCTCGGCGAGCCGAAGGTGGTGGCGGACGGCACGGTGGTCGCGTTTCCACTGCGCGTGCCGGTGTCCGTGCGCCACGACCAGGACGGCGCCCGCGTCAGCATCGAGCTTTTCGACGAGCAGGGGCTGACGGTCCTCGAGACCGCCGCGGGCCCCGCCGCCGAAGCCGCGCCCGCTCGGGCCGCGCCGCCGCCGGAGGTCGCCGAGGCGGCGGCCCCGGTCCTGCGGGCCGAACCTCTGGCGGACCTCGAGGTCGATGGCCCGGCGGATAGGTCGGCCGACATCTCGGTGGAGACCGCCGCGGACGCCCCGGAGAATGCCACGCAGGACGCCGCCGCGGGCGACCCGAGCGAGACCCCGGGCCAGACGCAGGCCGCCGAGACCCCGGGCGAGACGCCGCCGCTCGAGACCGCCGCGGGGACCAGCGAGCTTGAGACGATCGGCCTGCGGGTCGGCGAGCATCCCGGCTTCAGCCGCTTCGTCTTCGACTGGCCGAGCCGCGTCGCCTACGAGATCGAGCAGTACGAGCGCC
Source organism: Kiloniellales bacterium (assembly GCA_033720555.1). GTDB lineage: Bacteria > Pseudomonadota > Alphaproteobacteria > Kiloniellales > JAKSDN01 > CALJXB01. The sequence continues at coordinate 2,438 of JAWWCG010000225.1, forward strand.
GGGTGATCGTGGATTTCGCCGCGGCGGCCGGCGTCGATCTTTCCGGTTTCCGGCGGCAGGCGCCGCGCAACGTATCGGAGATCACGACCGAGACCAGCGGGTCGAGCCTCCGGGTGACCCTGATCCTCCCCGACACCTATCGGGTGCGCCATTTCGTCAACGGCTCCCATGTCGTCGTCGACGTGATCTCCGACGCCGAGGCCGGCCGGATTTCGATCGGCGCCCTGGTGCCGCTGTCGGAGCCCGAGCGCGCGCCGGCGTCGCTCGCCGAAGCGGCGCCCGAGCCCCAGGAGCCGCCCGACGCGGCGACCGCAATGGAGCAAAGGGCGGAGCCCACAGGGGTTTCCGCGGTCGAGCCCGCGGTGGCGCCTGCAGCGGTGCCCGAAACCGAGACGGCGGCGAGCGCCGCCCAGCAAGCCCAGCAAGCTGAGCAAGCCGCGCAAGCCGCGCCGGACGCCTCGGTGACGCTGCCGCCGGAGGTACCGCTGCTGCCGTCGGCCGGCGACGCGCCCAGCGACCTGCCCGGTGAATTGTCCGGTGAATTGTCCGCCGATCTGTCCGGTGACCAGCCGGCCGACCAGCCCGCCGACCTCGCCGCCGACGTGCCGGCCGGGGAGCGCGCGGCCGGCGCGCCTCAGGTGGCCACGGTCGAGCCGCTGCAGACCCTCGGCACGCCGCAGGAGCCGACGGCCGGCCAAGCGGGGGCGCAAGACGGCGCGCGCCCGCCGCTCGCCGCCGCCGTCTCGGACCAGGGCGCGGCGGGGATCGGCGTCTTGTCGCGCGCCGAGCTCGGCGCCGCCGACGCCGAGCAGGCGGCGGTCGCGCCCGAGAGCGCGCGGCGGCCGATCCTGCTGCAGTTCGACTGGCCGACGCATCCGGGCCGCGCCGCGGTGTTCCGGCGTGGGCGTCACCTCTGGATCGCCTTCGATCAGCCGCTGGCGGCCACGCTCGGCCGCGAGATCGCCGAGGCGATGCCGGATCTGGCGCCGGTCGAGCGCTTGACCGCCGAGAACGATCCCGCCGCCGCCATCCTGCGCCTCAACCTGCCGTGGGCCTTCGTGCCGAAGATGCGCCGCGTGGATCGCGGCTGGATCGTCGAGCTGGAATCCAGGGCGGACGAGCCCGAGACCGCGCTCACCGTCGAATATGCGACCGAGGAGAGCGAGCCCCGCCTGCGCTTCAGGGTCGACGACGCCGCGAGCGTTCTCAGGGTCCGCGACCCCGATCTCGGCGATCTGGTGGCGATCGTCCCGGTTCCGGCGGCCGGCGAGGGGCTCAAGCGGGACCGGCAGTTCCTTCAGTTTCGCGCCCTGGCCACCTATCAGGGTCTTGCCTTCCTGCCCCTGTCCGACGGCCTGATCGTCGAGGGCGAGGCGGGCGGCGTCGTGGTGCGCGACGCGGCGGGCCTGCTGATCTCCCCCGGCGCCGACCGCGACCGGGCGCTGCGCCACAACAAGGACTTCGAATCCGGCCTGCGGCTCGACGACGGGGACGCCGGGCGGCCCGGCGAGCCGGCCGGGGCGCTCGATCCGGCCCGCCACGCCGCGCTGAAGCGCGACGTCGCCGTCGCCCACGCGCTCGACACCTTGCGCCAGGCGGTCTCGGAGCCGTCCGCGGCCGCCCGCCGGCAGGCGCTCTTCGCGGAGCTGGTGTTCGGCCTGTCGAGCGAGCGCCTCGCGCCCGACACCGCCTACCGCCTCTACCAGCGCTTCGAGTCCTTGACGCCGGCCGGCGCCGAGGGCGACCGGCTGATCGCCCGGCTGGTTGACCGCCTGGCGGCGGCCGGCGAAATCGGCCAGGCCGCGCAACTGCTGCAGGATCAGGTCGCCCACCGTCTGAGCGGCGCGGCCAAGGTGCGCGCCGGGGCCCGCCTGGCGCTGCTCCGCCTCGCCGAGGCCAAGCCGGTGCTGGCGCTGACCGCCCTGAACGCCAGCCTGCCGGAGGACGGCCTCGCCTCCCTGCCGCCCGTGCTCGAGCGCGACCGCCGTCATCTGCGCTCGCGCGCCCTGGCGGCGCTCGGCGAGAGCGCCCAGGCCCGCGCGCTCATCGCCGACGACGACAGCGAGGAGGCCCTGCGCCTGGAGGCGGAATTGCTGTGGGCCGAGCAGGACTGGCCGGCGGTGGCGGGCACCTTGGAGAAGCTGGCGCCGCCGCCGGGCGAGGGCGCGCCGCTGAGCGCGACCGACGGCGAGGTCTTGTTCCACCTGGCGGTCGCCTACGGCCTCTCCGGTCAGCGCGACGCGGTGAGCCGGATCCGCGAGCGCTACGGCGCCGCCATGGCCGATACCGCGTGGCGCGAGGACTTCGCCCGCCTCACCAGCACCCAGGACAAGGCGGACCTGATCGCGCTGGCCGACAAGCTCTCCGGCCCGGCGCGCGGCGAGGCGTTCAAGGCGCGCGCCCTGCGCCGCCTGGCACCGGAGTCGGCGCGGGCCGTCGATTGACCGCCAGCCCGCGAATCCGCGCCGGCGGGCCGGGTCCCTGCGTAGCGAAAATCCGCTAGCCGACCTTGCGCTTGCCGTCCGGCTTGGCGCCGGGGGCGCCCGGAGTGCCCGGTGCGGCCGCCGCGGCGCGCCGCTCCAGCGCCTTGGCGACGGCGTCGCTGGCGGCGGCGGCGGTGCGGTTCTCCTGCTGGATGCGCTCGTGGATCTCGCGGCGCAGCACCGTCGCCTCGGCGGGGAAGGTGAACCCCAGCTTGATCGACTTGCCGCGGATGTCGACCACGGTCACTTCGATGTCATCGTTGATGATCACCGACTCGCCGATCTTGCGGGTCAGATAGAGCATCGGCTGCCTGCCTGTTTGGCGGCTCCCCGATCGAGGGGCAGGCCAGTTGCGAAGCCGGACTCTAGCAGGGTTGAGCGCCCCGAAACAAGCCGCTGGACTTTAGCCCGCCGCGATCGCGGGATTGGCAGGCGCGCCGGGGCAATGCTAGGGAATAGCTCGGCCGGCGCGGAGTCGCGGTGGGCGGCGCGGGGCCGCCGCCTCGCGCAGCGCGGCGCCACCGAGAGTATGCCATGTCGTGGACCCTGGTCATCCTGTTGTTGTTCGCCGCCGGCTCGACGGTGGCCGCCACCTTCGCCTACCTCTCGACCAATCGCCGCCTGAAGCGCCTCGAGGCCGACCTGCCCGAGGGCGGCGCGCGCGGCGCGGCGCCCGCCGCCGGGCCCGACCCGGCGGATCTGCTGGCGGCGGCGCCGTTCGGGGTCTACGCGGCCGACCGCACCGGCCGGATCATCTACGTCAACCGGCGCCTCGCCCATTGGCTGGCGGCGGAGCCGGAGGCGCTGTGCGGCGTCGCGCGGGTGGCCGACTGGCTGGCGGCGCCGGAGGACGGCGCCAAAGGCGGCGAGAACGGCGATAACCGAGATAACGGCGGCGGCGATAACGGCGGCGGCGGTCCGGTCGCCCGGGCGCTGGCCGAGCGTGCCGCGGCCGTCGGTCCGGTCGCCTTGCGCGGGCGCAACGGCGCGCCCTTCGCCGCCTGGGTCGCCCAGGACCTGGTGGCCGGGTCGGACGGCGTCGAGCTGATCTACGGCATCGTGCGGCGCGCGACGGAACCGGTATCGGAGGCCGGCGAGCCGCCGGCCGTGCCCGCGGCGCCGAGCGAGGCCGCGCCGGCGCAGGCCGGCATCTACCACCAGG
>JAWWCG010000226.1:0-6060 GCA_033720555.1 Kiloniellales bacterium
AGCACCGGGAACTCGAAGCGGTTCATGGCCTCGCGCTGGGCGTAGCCGATCGACATGACCATGGTCAGCAAGGCCCCGATCAGCACCAGCGACTTCATGAAGAAGGTGAAGGCGTCGTTCACGAAGAGCCCGCCGTAGTGGCTGCTGTCGGGCGGCCGGACGATCCACAGCAGGGCGAGCGCGACCGCCACCGTGGCGACGCTCAGGATCATCACGCTGGTGGTCGCGTCGCCGCGATGGAAGACGCCCACCATGAGCAAGGCCATGCCGCCGAAGGCGAGCCACAGCTCGGGAAGCGAGGCGACGAGATCGACGGTGATCATGTCGGCCGCCTCCTCACTGGCCCGCCGCGGTGGCCGCCAGCGCAGCGGCGTCGGGCGCCCGGCCGGCGGCCGCCAGGGCCGTGTTGTAGTTGTCGATCAGGTTGCTGACCGAGGCCGACATGATGTCAAGGAAGGACACGGGATAGAGGCCCATCCACAGGACGATGGCGACCAGGGGGGCGAACACCACCCGCTCCTTCCACACCAGGTCGCCGATCGCCTTGAGGTCGGCCTTGGTCATGGCCCCGAAGATCACCCGCCGATAGAGGTAGAGCATGTAGGCGGCGCCCAGCACCATGCCGCTGGCGCACAAGAGCGCGACCCAGGTGTCCACCTGGAACAGGCCGACCAGCACCAGGAACTCGCCGACGAAGCCGCTGGTCCCCGGCAGGCCGACCGAGGCCAGCATGAAGACCATGAACACCACGGCGTATTGCGGCATGCGCTCGACCAGGCCGTCGTAGCGCTCGATCTCGCGGCTGTGCATGCGGTCGTAGACCACGCCGACGATCAGGAACAAGGCGGCCGAGACGACGCCGTGGGAGAGCATCTGGATGATCGCGCCCTCGATGCCCTGCTGGGTCACGCTGAAGGTGCCGGCGGTCACGAAGCCCATGTGCGCCACCGAGGAATAGGCGATCAGCTTCTTCATGTCCTCCTGGGCGAGCGCCACCAGCGAGGTGTAGATGACGGCGACCACCGACAGGGTGAAGACCAGCGGCGTGAACAGCTCCGAGGCCAGCGGGAACATCGGCAGCGAGAAGCGCAGGAAGCCGTAGCCGCCCATCTTCAGGAGCACCCCCGCCAGGATCACCGAGCCGGCGGTCGGCGCCTCGACATGGGCGTCCGGCAGCCAGGTGTGGACCGGCCACATCGGCACCTTGACGGCGAAGGAGGCGAAGAAGGCGAGCCACAGCCAGGTCTGCATGCCCGGCGGCAGGTAGGTGGTCAGCAGCGCGCGGATGTCCGAGGTCTCGGTCTGGAAGTAGATCGCCAGGATGCCGAGCAGCATCAGCACCGAGCCGGCCAGGGTGTAGAGGAAGAACTTGAAGGCCGAATAGACCCGGCGCGGCCCGCCCCATACGCCGATGATCAGGAACATGGGGATCAGCACGCCCTCGAAGAAGACGTAGAAGACGAAGAGGTCGAGGGCGCAGAACATGCCGACCATGAGCGTCTCGAGCACCAGGAAGGCGATCATGTACTCCTTCACGCGCACCTTGATCGCGTCCCAGCTCGCGATCACGCAGAGCGGGACCAGCAAGGTCGAGAGCAGCACGAAGGGCATGGAGATGCCGTCCACGCCGAGCCGGTAGGTGATGCCGAACTCGGGGATCCAGCGGGCTTCCTCGACGAACTGGAACTCCGCCGTGCCGCGCTCGAAGCCGAACCAGATGAACAGCGACAGCACGAAGGTGGTCAGCGAGGTCCACAGCGCCACGTAGCGCGCGTTGCGCGCCACCACCTCGGCCTCGCCGCGGATGATCAGAATGAAGGCGGCGCCCACCAGCGGCAGGAAGATGGTCAGGCTAAGAAGAGGCCAGTCGTTCATCGCCGCACGCTCAACCCAGGCCCGCCAACATGTACCAGGTGATCAGGATCACCACCCCGATCAGCATGGCGAAGGCGTAGTGGTAGACGTAGCCGCTCTGCAGCCGCCCGGCCCGGCGGGCGAGGTTGAGGGTGGTCGCGGCGATGCCGTCCGGGCCGATCCCGTCGATCACCGCGCCGTCGCCGGTCTTCCAGAACCCCCGGCCGAGCGCCCGCGCCGGCCGCACGAAAGCCCAGTCGTAGAGCTCGTCGAAATACCACTTGTTGAAGAACAGGGCGTGGATCGGCCGGAAGGCCCGCACCGTGGCGGCCGGCAGGCCCGGCGCCGCGACGTACATCAGCCAGGCGAGCGCGATGCCGCCGACGCCCATCACCAGCGGCAGGAACTTGACCCAGGTCGGCACGTGGTGCGCCGCCTCGATGCTGTCGTTGGCCGGCAGCACGAAGAGCGAGGCGCCCCAGAACTGCGCCCGGTCGTCGCCGACGAACCAGTCGTAGGCGAAGGCGCCGGCGAAGATCGCGCCGACCGACAGCAGGAGCAGCGGGACCAGCATGACCCACGGCGATTCGTGGACGTGGTCCATGACCCGCTTGTCGGCCCGCGGCGCGCCGTGGAAGGTCATGAAGAGCAGCCGCCAGGAATAGAACGCCGTCATGAAGGCCGCGGCGATGCCGAGCCAGAAGGCGAAGGAGCCCGCCGCGCTGTGGGCGCCGTAGGCGGCCTCCAGGACGATGTCCTTGGAGTAGAAGCCGGCGAAGCCGAAGACGCCGGGAATGCCGATGCCGGCGAGCGCCAGCGAGCCGATCCACATGACCGCGTAGGTGATCGGGATCAGCCGCCAGATGCCGCCCATCTTGCGCATGTCCTGCTCGTCCGACATGGCGTGGATCACCGAGCCGGAGCCGAGGAACAGGAGCGCCTTGAAGAAGGCGTGGGTCATGAGGTGGAAGATCGCCGCGCCGTAGGCCGAGACGCCGGCGGCGAAAAACATGTAGCCCAGCTGGCTGCAGGTCGAATAGGCGATCACCCGCTTGATGTCGAACTGGGTGAGGCCGATGGTCGCGGCGAAGAAGGCGGTGGCCGCGCCGACGTAGGTCACCATCTGCAGCGCGATCGGCGCGTATTCGAAGATCGGCGACAGGCGGCACACCATGAACACGCCGGCGGTCACCATGGTGGCCGCGTGGATCAGCGCCGAGACCGGCGTCGGGCCCTCCATGGCGTCCGGCAGCCAGGTGTGCAGGCCGAGCTGCGCCGACTTGCCCATGGCGCCGATGAACAGAAGGATCGCGAAGACGGTGAGCGCATGACCCTCGATGCCGAGGAAGTTGAAGGTGTAGTCGGCGTACTCGGGCACCGAGGCGAAGACCTGGTCGAAGCCGACGCTGCCGAACAGCACGAAGCAGCCCATGATGCCGAGGGCGAAGCCGATGTCGCCCACCCGGTTCACCAGGAAGGCCTTGATCGCCGCGGCGCAGGCGCTCGGCCGCTCGTACCAGAAGCCGATCAGGAGGTAGGAGCAGAGCCCGACGCCCTCCCAGCCGAAGAACATCTGCAGGAAGTTGTCGGCCGTCACCAGCGACAGCATGAAGAAGGTGAACAGGCTGAGATAGGCGAAGAAGCGCGGGATCGACTTGTCGTGGGACATGTAGCCGATCGAGTAGATGTGGATCAGCGCCGAGATGTTGCTGACCACCAGCATCATGACGGCGCTCAGCGTGTCGGCGCGCACAGCCCAGGACACCTCGAACTCGCCGGAGTCCACCCAGGTGAAGAGCTCGATCACGCGCACGTTGCCGCCGAGGGCCACGTCCACGAACACCGAGATCGACAGCAGGCCCGCGAGCACCATCAGCGAGCAGGTCACGACCTGGGAGGCGCGGTCGCCGATCAGGCGGCCGAACAGGCCGGCGATGATGGCGCCGAGCAGCGGCAGTAGGACGACGGCGACTTCCATACCCGTGTCAGCCCTTCATCATGTTGATGTCCTCAACCGCGATCGAGCCGCGATTGCGGAAATAGACGACGAGAATCGCCAAGCCGATCGCCGCCTCGGCCGCCGCCACGGTCAACACGAACATGGCGAAGATCTGCCCCACTAGGTCCTGCAGGTGGGCCGAGAAGGCCACCAGGTTGATGTTGACCGCCAGCAGCATCAGCTCGATCGACATGAGGATGATGATGACGTTCTTGCGGTTGATGAAGATCCCGAACAGCCCGAGGGTGAAGAGGATCGCCGCGACCGAGAGATAGTGGGCAAGGCCGATTTCCAGCATGGCTACACTCCCGACCGCGAGGGGACGTCCTTGACCTCGATGGTCTCGCCGCGCTTGCGGGTCACCTGGCGGGCGATCGACTGCTTCCGCACGCCCTCGCGCTGGCGCAGGGTGAGGACGATGCTGCCGATCATGGCGACCAGCAGGATCACCCCCGCCGCCTCGAACAGATAGACGTACTGGGTATAGAGCACGTTGCCGATGGCCTCGGTGTTGTGGGTGGCCTCGAGCGGCGGAATCGGGACCGCCGCCACGGATTCGGCCTCGGGCGAGATCACCCAGGCCCCGCCCATCAGGGCCAGCTCGACCAGCAGGATCAGCCCGATCAGCGCCCCCAGCGGCAGATACTGGAGGAAGCCCTGGCGCATCTCCACGAAGTTGATGTCGAGCATCATCACCACGAAGAGGAACAGCACCGCGACGGCGCCGACGTAGACGACGACCATGATCATCGCCAGAAACTCCGCGCCCATGAGGACGAACAGCGCCGCCGAGTTGAAGAACGCGAGGATCAGGAACAGCACGGAGTGGACCGGGTTGCGCGCCGAGATCACCATGACGCCGGAAGCCACGGTGACGAAGGCGAAGAGATAGAAGGCGAGCCCCGAGATCAGCACGCTGGGCGCGATCATGCGGCCGCTCCCCGGCGCCGGCCGCCGCGCGCCCACGCCTGCCCTTCTGGTGCCAACGCGATCACTGTCCCCGATCCCCCCATGCCTGTCATGTCGCTCGCGCCGTCCTAGCGATAGGGCGCGTCGGCTTCAAGGTTCTGCGCGATCTCGGTTTCCCAACGGTCGCCGTTGGCGAGCAGCTTGTCCTTGTTGTAGAACAGCTCCTCCCGGGTCTCGGTGGCGAACTCGAAGTTGGGGCCCTCGACGATGGCGTCGACCGGGCAGGCCTCCTGGCAGAATCCGCAATAGATGCACTTGGTCATGTCGATGTCGTAGCGCGTGGTGCGCCGGCTGCCGTCCTCGCGCGGCTCCGACTCGATGGTGATCGCCAGCGCCGGGCAGATCGCCTCGCACAGCTTGCAGGCGATGCAGCGCTCCTCGCCGTTGGGATAGCGCCGCAGGACGTGCTCGCCGCGGAACCGCGGCGACAGCGGCCCCTTCTCGTAGGGGTAGTTGAGCGTCACCTTCGGCCGGAAGAAGTAGCGCAGCGTCAGCGACATGCCGCTCAGCAGCTCGCCGAGCAGCAGCGCCCGGGTGGTTCGCTCGATCAGGCCCATGGCGTCGCCTCCCTAGCCCTGCGGCAGCAGGTCGAAGCCGACCACCACGCCCGCCGTCAGGACCAACCAGAGCAGCGAGAACGGCAGGAAAACCTTCCAGCCGAGACGCATGAGCTGGTCGTAGCGGTAGCGCGGAAAGGTCGCCCGCACCCACAGGAAGATGAACATCAGGACAGCCACCTTGCCGGCGAACCAGAACACGCCGGGAATCAGGTTGAACGGCGCCACGTCGACCGGCGGCAGCCAGCCGCCCAGGAACAGGATGGTCGTGATCCCGCCCATCAGCAGCATGTTGGCGTATTCGCCCAGGAAGAACAGGGCGAAGGTCATGGAGGAGTATTCGACGAAGAACCCGGCGACCAGCTCCGACTCCCCCTCCGGCAGGTCGAAGGGCGCGCGGTTGGTCTCCGCCAGGGTCGAGATGAAGAACACCACGAACATCGGCAGGAGCGGGATGCAGAACCAAAGGTTCTTCTGCGCCAGGACGATGTCGGTCAGGTTCAGCGAGCCGACGCAGATCAGCACAGTGATGATAACGAAGCCCATGGAGACCTCGTAGGACACCATCTGCGCCGCCGAACGCAGCGCGCCGAGGAAGGGATACTTCGAGTTGGACGCCCAGCCGGCCATGATCACGCCGTAGACGCCGAGCGAGGAGATCGCGAAGAGGTAGAGGATGCC
>JAWWCG010000227.1:0-6054 GCA_033720555.1 Kiloniellales bacterium
GCTTGTCGCCGTGGCTGGCGCTGGCCGGCCTCGTGGGCGACGCCAAGGGGCCCTTCCGGGTCGCGCTCGAGCCCGAGGGCGGGCGCCAGACCGGCCGACTGGAGGCGACGCTCGAGGATCTCCGGCTCGACATGGCGCCGGGGGAAACGCTCACGGTCGCGTCGCTGACGGCGACGCTCGACGGCGCCGACCTCTTGGGCGACCCCGGGGCGGACCTTCGCCTCGGCGCCCGCGAGCTGGCGGTCGCCGATCTCGCCTTGGCCACCGCCGAGGTCGAGGCCTCGGGCGGGCCGGCCGGCGGCGATTACCGCGCGAGCCTCGCCGGCGACTGGTTCGGCGAGCTGCGCCTGGACACCGCGGGCCGGGTCGCGATCGACGGCGAGCGGATCCAGGTCGAGGTCTCGCGCCTCGCCGGCCACGCCTTCGAACAGGATCTGGCGCTCAAGGAAACCGCCCGCTTCGCCCTGGACGGCACGTCGATGTCGCTGTCCGGCCTCGACCTCGACTTCGGCGAGGCCCGGCTGCAGGCGAGCGCGGCCCGCGCGCCGGACCGGCTCTCGGCCGAGGTCACCGTGACCGACCTGCCGCTCGCCGCCCTGCGGCCGGTGGTCGACCTGCCGCTCGCCGACGGCCGCGCCGACGCGAGCCTGCAAATCGCGGGAACCGTCGCGGCGCCCGAGGGCGATCTCACGCTCGACCTTCGCGGCGCCCGCATGGCCGACGTCGGCGAGGTGCCGCCGGTCGATCTTTCCCTCACCGGCCGTTGGCGGGACGGGGTTCTCGCGTCGTCGGGCGAACTCACCGGACTGACGAAGGAGACGGTCGCCCTCTCCCTCGACCTGCCGCTCCGGCTCGATCCCGAGAGTCTCGCGCCGGTCGTGCCCTCGGACGGGCCGATCGACGGCAAGCTGACCTGGCAAGGCCCGATCGCCCCCTTGTGGGACCTGGTGCCGGCGGAGCTGCACGAGCTGAGGGGCATGGGCGACGTTCAGGCGTCGGTCGGCGGCACGGTCGGCCAACCGGACCTGGGCGGCGCGTTCTCGCTCGAGAAGGGGCGCTACGAGAGCCTGGAGGCCGGGACGCTCCTGACCGACCTGCAGCTCGATGGCGACCTCTCGGGCAACCGCATTCGCTTGAGCCGCCTCACCGCCAAGGACGGCGGCAAAGGCACGCTCGACGCCAGCGGCACCGTGACGATCGAGCCGGGCGGGGGCTTCTCGAGCGACCTCGAGGCCAAGTTCAGGAACTTCGCCGTGCTCCGCCGCGACGACATCACGGCCGTCGCCAAAGGCGATATCTCGGTGACCGGCTCGGCGGACCGATCCGTGATCGAGGGGCGCATCGAAACCGACTCCGTCGAGATCGACATCCCCGACCGCCTGCCGCCCGAGGTGGTGGTGCTGAACGTCGAGGTGGAAGGCGCCCCGGACCCGGCCGAGGCCGAGAGCGAGGCGGCGCGGGCCGGCGGCCATCGCGTCAGCTTCGATATCACCATCGACATTCCCCGCCGGGCGTTCATCCGCGGGCGCGGCATCGATTCCGAATGGGCGGGCTCGCTCAAGGTCTCGGGCACCGGCGACAACATGGTGATCAAGGGCAAACTGAACCTGGTGCGCGGCCAGGTCGCGGCCCTCGGCAAGACCTTCAGGCTCGACGAAGGCAGCTTCACCTTCCCCGGCACCCCGGCGAACGACCCGAACCTGAGGATCGTCGCCCACCGCAAGACCGACGACCTCGACGTGACCATCACCGTCTCGGGACCGCTCAGCAACCCGAAGCTGGCGCTGAGCTCGGTGCCCGAACTGCCCGAGGACGAGATCGTCTCGCGGGTGCTGTTCGGCAAGTCGACGGGCCAATTGAGCGCCGTCGAGGCGGCGCAGCTGGCGGCCTCCGTCGCCGAGCTCACCGGGCAGTCCGGCGGCGCGAGCGGGATTCTCGGCCGGATTCGCTCGACCCTCGGGGTCGACGTGCTCAGGGTCGAGTCCACCGAGTCCGGGGACTCGACGTCGCCGGAAGTGGCGGCCGGCAAGTATCTCACCGACGACGTCTACATCGGCGCCAAACAGGGGGCCGATTCGGATTCCGGCTCGGCCCAGATCGAGGTCGAGCTGACCCCCAACATCTCCATCGAGTCCTCGATGGGCCAGCAGGGCCAAAGCGAAGTGGGGATCAATTTCAAATGGGACTACTGACCCGGCGATCCGGGCGGCGATCCGGTCGGCGGCGCGCGGCCACGATGCCGGCGGCGCGCGGCGGCGCACACGGTTCGCGGGTCGCCACGGGGTCAATTTCGCGGTAACCTTCCGGCGCAACCTAGCTCCTGGAGGTCGAGATGACGTTCTTGCCCTTTTGGGCATGGAATTCGATTCCGGGCACGGGCGGCTCGGGCGGCGCGACGGCGCTGTCGATCCTTCTCGCGGCCGGCGTCACGGCGCTGTTCGTCTACGTGGCTCAGAAAAAATGGCGCAGGTGGCGAGCGTCGCGGCGCAGCGGCGGTGAATAGCCGCGTCGCGTGCCGGCCCCGGCCGGCCGGCACGAAGCGGGTCGACGACTCCACGACCGGCGCGGACGCAGGAGTGGCGACATGCCGCCGGGCCTGTCTTTCTTGGCTGGCCGTCGCGCCCTTGCTGATGCTTGGGCTCGCGCGCGTCTCCGCCGCCCAGGACGGCCCGACGCGGGTGATCGACGTGCGGGTCGAAAACCGCCGGGTGGTCGAACCCGAAGGATCGATCCGGGTCACCCAGGGCGACGTGATCGAACTGCGCTGGACCAGCGACGAGCCGGTCGACTTGCATCTCCACGGCTATGACCGGGAGCTGCGGGTCGAAGCGGGCGCGCCGGCCTCGATGTTGGTCGAGGCCTTCGCCTCCGGACGATTCCCGATCACCAGCCACGGGTGGAGCGACGGCGGCCACGGTCACGACGCCCTGATCTTCCTTGAAGTCTATCCCGACTAAGCCTTGCGCGGTGAGCGCCGGGCGCCTCGCCGCGGCGCTCGCCGCGATCGGCCTGGCGGCCTCGGCGAGGCCCGCGCCGGCCCAGGCCCATGCCTTCGGCGCGCGCTACGATCTGCCGCTGCCGCTGGATCTCTATCTGGCCGGCGCGGGCGCGGCGGTCGCCTTGTCCTTCGCGATCATGGCGCTGGTCTTTCGCTCGCCGGCTGGAGCGGCGCGACCGCAAGGGATCGACCTGCTGCGCTGGCGCCCGCTGGGCGTCCTGCTGCGGCCGGCGACGCTGGCCGTGCTCCGCTCGCTCTCCGTGGCGCTCTTTCTCCTGATCCTGGCGGCCGGGTTCTTCGGCAACCAGGAAACGCTCGAGAATTTCGCCCCCGCCTTCGTCTGGGTCATCTGGTGGGTCGGGCTGGCCTATGTCGCCGCCCTCCTCGGCAACGTCTGGCCCGCCGTCAATCCCTGGGCGAACGTCTTCGCCGCGGCGGAGCAGGCGTCTCGCCGGCTCGGCCTGGGCGACCGGCTGGACCTGGGCGTCGCCTATCCGGCGCGGCTCGCGGTCTGGCCGGCGGTCGTGCTGTTCGCCCTCTTCGCCTGGTTCGAGCTGATCGTCGAAGCCTCGAAGCAACCGGCCGTCCTGGCGACCGCCATCCTGGTCTATTCGGGCATCACCTGGCTGGGCATGGCGGTGTTCGGCCGAGCCGCCTGGCTCGCCCACGGCGAAGCCTTCGCGCTGGCGTTTTCGGTCTTCGGGCGCTTCGCGCCGCTCGGCCAGCCGGAGCGGCGCGGCGGGGCCGGCGCCGATCGCTGGTACCTCCGGCCCTACGCCAGCGGCCTCGTCACGGACGAGCCTTGCCGCCCGTCGATGATGGCCTTCGTGCTTCTGATGCTCGCCACGGTGGCCGTCGACGGGTTCCTGGAGACCCCGCTACACGCCAGCCTGCTGGAAGCGATCGCCTCGGAGCCTCTCGTCCGGCCGGTTCTTCTCCGGCTTCACGATCTCGACCTCGATTTCATCGCCGCCGTCGACACCGTCCTTCTGGTTCTCGCGCCGGGTCTGTTCTTCCTGGTCTACCTGAGCTTCTCCTGGCTCGCCAAGGAAATGCCCGACAGCGAGCTGCCGGTCATGAAGGTCGCCGGTCTGTTCGTGCTTTCGCTCGTGCCGATCGCGATCGCCTACCACCTGGCGCATTATCTCTCCTATCTGCTGATCGCCGGGCAGCTCATCATCCCGCTCGCTTCGGACCCCTTCGGCGTCGGCTGGAACTTGTTCGGCACAGCGGACTACGCCATCGACATCGCCGTCGTCGGCGCCAAGTTCGTCTGGTACGCCGCCGTGATCGCGATCGTCGTCGGCCACGTTTTCGCCGTCGGCGTGGCGCATTTCGTCGCCCTGCGGGTCTTCGGCTCCCCCGGCGCCGCGATCAAGAGCCAGTACCCCTTCCTGGTCCTGATGGTGGCCTACACCATGCTGAGCCTGTGGATCCTCTCCCAGCCGATCGTCGGCGGCCCCAACCTCGCCGCGTCGCGGGCGCCGTCGGGCACGCTCGCCCTGGCGCCCTACGAGTTTCACGAGATGTGCTTCGAGCTGAAGCCGGCAGACGAGGTGGCGTTCGAGTTTCAAGCCGACCGGCCGATCGCCTTCGACATCCACTACCACGACGGACTCAGCATCCGCTATCCGGTGCGGCTGGCGGGCCTCTCGGCCCACAGCGGACGCTTCGTTGCGGAGTTCGCCCGGAGCTATTGTCTGTTCTGGCTGAACCGGAATTTCACGGAAACCTCGCTCACCTATCGGGTGAGCGGGCCGTGAGGCACGCGCCGGCGGGCTTTGCGGCTGGCGTCGATCACCGGGCGTCGATCACCGGGCGTCGATCATCGGGCGTCGATCAGCGGGTGGCGCTTGAGCGGTGCGCGCGCCAGCCAAGCGCCGACCGCCCGCACCGGTCACGGGATCACGAGAGGTGCAGGATGAGACCGCCCAGGCCCAGCACCAGGACGCTCGCGCCGATGATGCCGGCCACCAGGCCGACGTTCTTGTTGTGAAAGTCCTCAGACATCGTCCTTGGTCCGCGCAGACGTTGCAGCCGGTCCCTAACATAGTCGAATCCCGGTGGCTCTGGATAGCCCCCTCGCAGCCACTCGCAGCCACTCGCAGCCACTGGGCCCGCGCCGCGCCGCGCGAGCGTCAGGGCATTTCTGCGTCAGTGCGTCAGTGCGCCAGTGCCTCAGTGCGCCAGTGCCTCAGTGCGCCAGTGCGTCAGTGCGTGAGTGCGTCAGTGGAACTCGCCCATCTCCGGCGTGACCGAGGCGGTATCGCCGAACTCCTCGGCCAGCGCCTCCAGGATCTCCTTGGTCACGGCGAAGTAGAACTTGCCCTTCGAGGTCTGAAACTCGATCACGGCCACGCTCGGGGTGTCGGGCCTCGGCCCTATCCTGAAGCCGAGCAGCGGATGGGCTTCGCGCAACTCTTCGCTCATGTCTCTCTCCCACTGGCTGCGACCGGCAATAGACCCGGGAATATACTAACAATTGCGCGCCGGTGCTCCGATAAAATTTCCCCGCGCGGACGGTGGACGGACGGCGGACGGACGGTGGACGGACCGCCGGCAGACCTTGGATGGGCCGGAGGCGGGTTTTCAACCGCGCGGCCGCCGGGTCATAATAGGGCTTCCCGCTGAAATCGCGCGTGTCAGGAAGCGAGGGCTCGCGCCATGCATCCGCCAAGACGCTCCGTCTTGCTGGCTGTCGTCGGCGGCATGATGGCCGCCGCCTACCTCCACAGCCAAGGCGTGGTGGACCTGAGTTTCGGTTTCCCGCCCGGCGGCCTCCTCGAAGGCGCCGCCATGGCGATCACCGGCGCGCTCGCGGGCTACGCGGTGCTGCTGGTTTTCCGGCTCGTTCGAGGCGCCGGAAAGGATCGGGAGGAATAGCCCCTCAGGGTAGCCCCTCAGGGTAGCCCCTCAGGGTAGCCCCTCAGGGTAGCCCCTCAGGGGGCCGCACAAACCCTCGATTGTCCGCCGGCGCCATGATCTGCTCAAAGTTGAGGCGACAAGCTTCGCCGAGCGCCTTATACTAGAAGTCTGACAGTGATCGCAGCGCGGCC
>JAWWCG010000228.1:0-6053 GCA_033720555.1 Kiloniellales bacterium
CTCGCGCTGTCCTACGGGCTTGCCGAACCAGGAAAGCTGGTAATCTTCCGCTCGGCGAAATCACTGGCAGCGGCGAGCAAGAACGTCGAACTGTTCGCCAGGTTCGGAATCGAGCAGGAAATCGCGTCACCGAGCCGCAGTCTCGAGATCGAGCCGTCGCTACGCATTCCAGCCTCCGAAATCGTCGGCGGCGTGTTCACGCCGAGTGAGCAAATAGGCGACTGCGCGGAGTTTTGCGCGGCGCTGGCCGCCCGCTTGCGCGCCTCTCAGGCCGTCTCCTGGCTGCTGGACGCTCCTGTCCAGCGCGCCCGCATCGAGAAGCGGCGCATCAGGGCCGTCGAGACCGGCCGCGGCGATATCGAAGCGGACGCTTATGTGCTGGCGATGGCGTCCGGGTCGACGAGATTCGCCCGGTCCGCCGGGCTCTATCTGCCGGTACAGCCCCTGAAAGGCTATAGCCTGACCGCTTCCACTGCACCGGGCGGCAGGGTGCTCACCCGCAGCGTTACCGACTTCGACAACAAGACGGTCTTCGCGCCGATATTGTCCGGTAGGGTGCCGAAAATCCGGATCGCCGGGGTAGCCGACATGGTCGGCCACGACACCGCAATCGACCGGGCTCGCCTGCGCAATATGAGAGATCTGGCCCACCGGATGCTGAATCTCGATGGAGCCTGCGACGATCGTCCATGGGCGGGTCTTCGTCCGCTCACGCCCGATGGCCGGCCGATAATAGGACAATCCCCTATCGAGAATCTGTTTCTCAACACGGGTCACGGGGGCCTCGGCTGGACATTGGCCTGCGGCAGCGCACGTGCGTGCGCCGACCTCGTCAACGGCGATCCGCCTGCGGTTGCACTCGAACCTTTCGCGCTAATGCGCCGGACGTCGCACGGCCTGCCCACTTGACCCGCCGCCGCCACTCGAGGTCACAAGGATAACCGAACAACGGCCGCGCCACGCACCGGGCCCGGCGCCGGCAAGCCATGCCGAAACGCATGGAACGCACCGCCCTCGACCCGATGGCCGGCGGGATTTCAGGTGATCGATGCCGGCGCGATCTTGAAGGCGTCGTGCCGCTCGACGCAGCGTGCGGCCGCGAACATGGTCTCCTCGCCGAAGTGGGGCGCGACGATCTGTATCCCCATCGGCAAGCCTTCGGAATGCAGGCCGACCGGCAGCGTGATCGCCGGGTGGCCGGTCATGTTGAAGAAGGTGGTGAAGCGGGTCACCGCGTTCCCGACCGGCTCCTCGACGCCCGCCAGCTCGACCGTGGTGGCGCCGAGCTTGGGGGCGATCACCGGGGTCGCGGGCGTCACCAGGAGGTCGACCTCTTCGAAGATGGCGTTGACTTGGCGCCGGTACAGCTCGATGACGCGCATGGCCCGGACGTAGTGCTCGGCCAGAAGGCACTGGCCCAGCGCCAAGCCGGCGCGGAAGTCGCGGCCGTAAAGCTCGCCCCGATCGTCGAGATAGCGGCTGTGGAAGGAGAGCGCTTCCGGCATCTGGACGGTCAAGGAGACCGTGCGGCTGTGCTCCAGGGAGGGCATGGCGACCGTCCGCAGCCGCGCCCCCGAGGCCTCGAGGTGCCGCAGCGCGGCTTCGCTCGCCGAAAGAATCTCGGGGTCCGTCCGCTCGAAGTAGAAACGGTCGGGCACGCCGAGCGTGAGCCCGTCCAGGCCGCGCTCCAGGGCGCCCGCGTAGGACCCGACCGGATGGTCGGCGCTGGCGGAATCCAGAGGGTCGTGGCCGGCGATCGCCGCCAGGATCAGGGCCGCGTCCGAGACGCTGCGCGCCAAGATCCCGACATGATCCAAGGTCCAGGAATAGGGCATCACGCCGCGGCGGCTGATGCGGCCCAGCGTGGGTTTCAAGCCGACCAGGCCGTTGAGGACGGCCGGCGCCCGGACCGAGCCCCCGGTATCCGTGCCCAGTGCGAAGGGGCAAAGGCCGAAGGCCAAGGCGGCCGCCGAGCCGCTGCTCGAGCCGCAGGCCCGCCGCGAGTGGTCGTAGGCGTTGACCGGCGTCCCGTAGGTCTCGTTGTCGCCGGTCGCGCCGTAGGCGAACTCGTGCAGGTTGTGCTTGCCGAGAAACACCCCGCCATTGCGCTCCAGCGCCTCGACGCAAGCGGCATTGGCGCCTGCCACGTTGTCGTGGAGAACCCGCGACCCGGCGGTCGTGCGCACGCCCTCGACGTCGATGAGATCCTTGAGGCCATAGGGAAGCCCGGCGAGCGGCCCGCCCGTCCCGCGCGCGATTTCGCCATCGCGCGCGGCGGCCGCGGTCTTGGCGCGCGCCTCCGAGACTTCGATGAAGGCCTTGGCGCGCTCGTTGTAGCGGGCGATCCGCGCGAGGAACACGTCGCACAGCTCGACGCACGAGATCTCCCGCGCGGCGAGCTTCTGGCCGAGCGAAACGGCCGATTGGAACGCCAGTTCGTCGCTCACCGCCGGGCATCCCTGGCGCGGACGCCCTGGGCCGGCGGCAGGTCGCCGAGGTCGGTGCGGCGCAGTTTCTCGAGATCGTTCAGCAGGTCCTGAAAGCCGGTGATGATGCCCAGCTTCGGTTCGACCAGCTCCGCGAGCTCGGCGTCACGCCAGGGATGGGCGGGGAGCTGTTCGCAGAGTTGGGACACGGTGGATTTCTGGAGAGGCTTCATCGGCTCACCCATAGAAATTGGAGGTCATGCGGCTTGGAGGCGGGGCCGCGCGGCTTCGCCGAACGCCGCCGCGGCGCGGGCTTTGGGACAGGCGGGCGCAGCTACCATGAAGCGCATCCTTCGATGGGCCGCCGAGCTAGCCCCGGCCCTTTGAAATGAACTCGCCAACGCGGATCTTGCCGAAGGAGACGTGATTGCGGCGGATGTTCGCAACGGCCTTGACGTCGCCGGACCTCGCCGCCTCCAAGAGCTCGGCCAGCTCGTTGCGCAGCATCTTGACCTCCCGGCTCCAATTCTCGCCGGCCAGCTGATACCAGAACCGCGAGACCTTGTAGTAGTAGAGCTCGTTCAAGCCGGCCAATTCCCGATTGCCGATCAGGCCGTCCACAAGCTTCTGCAGATCGTGGTTGATCTGCCAAAAGCTTTCGATCTCCTCGCTTGACTGCAGCGCCTCGGCGCGCCTCGAAAGCTGCTCGATGGCCGCGGCGAAGTCTTTGCCCACGCTCCGCGGTGATAGACGGCCGATCATCTCCGCCAGCTCGATCCGCAGGTCGTAGGCGTCGATGAACGACTTGAAATCCAGGCCGGTGACGAAGGTCCCGACGCCATTGCGCGTCTCGATGAGGCCTTCGAACTTGAGCTGGTGGAGGACGTCCCTGATCGGCGTGCGGCTCACCCCGAACTCCTGCGCCAGCTCGGTTTCCTTCAGCAGCATGCCCGGCGCATAGACGAGCAGGCAAATGCGTCTTCGAATCTCGTCGTAGATCTCTTTGCTCGAGCGACGGCGAGCCGCGTCACGGGCGGGCTTTACGTCGCCCTTGGTCAGTCCCCTGGTCACCATGCATGACCCTCGTATCCTTCGCCGACGCTTCCCGACACCGAGCCAGGTGTCCCACGCGGCGCTCGCGCTCGCGTCGCGACGGACCGCCCCCCGACGACGCGGGGGCGGCCCAATCGCGACAGATCGCCATTAGCGGCGAACGCGATTAGCCCGTCAACCACCAAAGCTTCACGCAATAGCCGCCGTCGAGATCCCAGCTCGCCCCGATGTCGTCGCCGGTGCCGACGTCGGCCGAGACCGCCATCACCATGTTGGCGAAGGCCGGCACGACCACGCCGCCCTCGTCGCGGATGATCAGTTGAACCTCGCGATACATCTCGGCGCGCTTCTTGTCGTCGAGCTCGCCGCGCGCCGCGACGATCAGGCCGTCGAGCTTCTCGCTCTTGTGGCGGGTCTCGTTCCACGAGGCGGTGCTGAGATAGACGAGCGAGAGGATCATGTCCTCGGTCGCGCGGGTGCCCCAGTAGGAGGTGTACCAGGGCTTCACCATCCAGGCGTCGGTGTAGTAGCCGTCGCTCGGCTCGCGCACCACGTTGATGTCGATGCCGGCCGGCGCGGCATGGGCCTTGTAGAGGACCGCCGCGTCGATGGCGCCGGAGAAGAGGAAGTCGGCCGTGCTGAGGTCGAGCGCGAGGGTCTCCATCCCCGCTCGCTTCAGGTGATGCTTGGCCTTGTCCGGATCGTATTCGCGCTGCGGGATATCCTCCGCGTGGAAACGGAACGGCGGGCCGATCGGCGAATCGTTTCCGAGCACGCCGTAACCCTTGAGGATCCTCTGCAGGTAATCCTCGCGGTCGATCGCGTATTTCAGCGCCAGGCGCACGTCTTCGTTGTCGAAAGGCGCCACCTCCATGTTCATGGGGAAGACGTGATGCAAGCGGCCTGGAACGTCGAGGATGCGGACGTTGGGCCGCCGCTTCATCAGCTCGACGGTCTTCAGGTCGACCCGGTTCATCGCGTGCAGCCCGCCGCTTATCACGCCGTTCTGGCGCGCGCCCGTGTCGTTGATCAGCAGGACTTCGGCCGAGTCGACGAAGCCGACGTCTTGCTGCCAGCGATTGGGGTTCAGCTTCAACTCGGAGCGCACGCCGGGCTCGAGGTTCTCCAGCGTATAGGCGCCGGTCCCAACGCCGGCCTGCCAATTCGCGGCGCCGTCCTTGGCCGGCACGATATTGAGATGATAGTCCGTGAGGATGTAGGGGAAGTCGGCGTCGCCGTCCTTCAGCGTGAAGATCACGGTGTCCTTGCCGTCGGCCTTGATGTCCTCGATGCCGGCGACGATGCCTTTGGCCCCGGACTTCGACTCCTCGCCGCGGTGCAGGTTGAGCGAGACGACGATATCCTCGGGCTCGAGCGGCTTCCCGTCGTGCCACTCGACCCCCTTGCGAAGCTTGAACACCCAGGTCTTGGCGTCTGCGCTGGGTTCCCAGCTCTCGGCCAGAGCGCCTTGCAGGGAATTGTCCGGGCCGATCTCGGTCACGTTGTCGCGGAAGCTGTTGCCCGTGGTGATCATGAAGGTCGCGTCGGAGGTGGCGGGGTCGAGGGAGTCCGACGAGGCGCCGCCGCCCACCCCGACCTTCATGTGCCCGCCCTTCGTCGGCGCGGCCTTCGCGGTCTTGCTCCACAGGCTCGAGGCTGCGGCGGCGGTGAATCCCAAGGCCGCGGCGCCGGCGAGGAACTCGCGGCGCGTGGTGTGCCTGTCCGCCAACATGGTGTTCAAGATGCTTCGCTTTTCCATCCGTCCCTCTCTTCGAATCTTCATATAGGTGGGAACTGGCGAGGGGTTCGGCGCTCGAGGGGACCGCGCCCCCACGAACACCGCCGGCGGCGCGCAGCGCGCGGCGCCGGCGTGCTCGCCTCGGCGGCTCAGAATTCCCGGAACAGTCTGCCGTAACCCTCGATTCGATCCTCGACGCCTGCCAGGCGCAGACAGTGCCAGATCATCGCCTGATTGCTGCCGACCACGGGCTTGCCCAGTCTTCGCTCGATCTCGTCGACCACGTCGAGGGAGCGCAGGGCGCCGCAGCTGAGAAGCAGGGCGTCGGCGTCGGGCCGATCGATCGCCTGCGCGAACTCGATCAGATAGTCCGGCGACACCCGAATCATTTCACGGTCGAAGTTCAGGCCGAGGCCCTGGAAGTCGGCGATCTCGAAGCCGCTGCCGATAAGAGCCCGCGCGACGTTCGTGTTCAGCTCGTCGACGTAGGGCGTGCCCACGACGAGTCGGCGCGCAGCGACGCGGCGCAAGGCCTCCTTGACGCTGGTGAACAGCGTCGTGGCGACGGCGCCAGGGGCGCCCTTCTCGAGCTCCGCCATCGCGCGCGCCTCGCCCACCGCGACGGTTCCCGATGTGCAAGCGAAGCAGACGACATCCAGCTTGTCGTCCGGGAGAATCCGCCCGGCGGTTTCCGCCAGGCTGTCGCCCAACTTCGACAAGGCGTTCGTCGAGATCTCGTGCGGCATCGTGGCCCGCGAGAAATAGACCCCGACGCCGTCCGGGGCGACCCGCATCATATCGGCCTCGATGGTCTGCTCGTTGGGAATCAGGACGAA